>JAAFHL010000136.1 GCA_013298365.1 Bacteroidota bacterium
TGACGAAGGGTTAGCATTTTTGCCAAATACATAATCAACGCCAATTTTGCTAAGTCGGAAGGCTGAAAAGACATACCTGCCACGCTAATCCATCTCGATGCCTCATTGATTTCTCGCCCACTAATAACGGTATAAAGTAGCAAAGGTACAGAAATGAGCAAGAGCATGTTAGTAACTTTGGCGAAAACCCTGTAATTGATTTTATGCACAATAAACATCACACCAAAACCTAATGCTAATAAGGCGATATGTTTGAGGGCATAAAAACTGGAACTTTCGTCCATGCGTATTGCCAAAGCACTTGATGCACTGTATATCGCCAAAACGCTCACAAGTGAGAGCAAGAAAACGATAATCCACAGAATTTTGTCGCCTTTGAGCTTTGAAAGTAACCAAGTAAACATATTTTTTTAATGAAAAATTAATAATGAAAAATTAAAAAATACTTTTTAATGAAAGATTATAAATAATTGTTCATAAAAATTTTAAACAGAATATACAACATTATTAACTTTTAATTATTAATTCCTCAACTTGAAGTTTAAACTGTTTTCCTCTGTCTTCGTAGTTTTTGAATAAATCGAAACTTGCGCAGCAAGGAGAAAGTAACACACAATCGCCTGTATTTGCTTGTTTTACAGCAAGTTGAACCGCTTCTTCCATGCTCATCGCATGTTCGATTGTTGGCACAATTCCTGAAAAACTTTGATGCCATTTTTCTTTATCTGGTCCCAAAACGATGAGGCTTTTGACTTTTTGTTTTGCTAAATCTATCAAAGAACTGTAATCATTTCCTTTGTCCACGCCGCCAGCAATCCAAATCACAGGTCTTTCCATCGCATCTAAGGCATAAAAAGCTGAATCTGTGTTTGTTGCTTTTGAATCATTGAGGTACAAAATGCCATTTTTTTCTGTTACTTTTTCGATTCTATGCTCAATTGAGGCAAAAGAAGGCAATAAGTGCTGAATCGTTTCAGCTTTTACACCTGCTAATTGAGCTGCCATAATTGCCGCCATTACATTTTGTACATTGTGCTTGCCCACCAATTGCATTTCGCCAAAATTGAACGCCTGTTTTTTATTCAAATACGTAAAAATCAATTTTTTATCTACTTTATAATGCGTGTTTACTGATATATATTTCATGCCAAAATGCTTCTTTTTTGCCGAATTTTCATACTTTTCCATCTCCTGCATCGTTACCGCATCTTCTCTATTGTAGATGAAATAATCCGTCCATATTTGATTTTTGGCAATATTAAACTTTGATGCCGCATATTTTTCCAATTTATATTCATATCTATCCAAATGATCGGGCGTGATATTCGTCAAAACGGCGATATATGGACGAAATTTATTAATGTCGTCAAGCTGAAAACTACTGACTTCCAACACATACCAATCATAATTTTGCGTAGCTACTTGATAAGCAAAACTTTGTCCGATATTTCCCCCCAAACCCACAGAATAACCTGCCCCTTTCAGCATATGATACACCAAAGAAGTAACAGTTGTTTTTCCATTTGAGCCTGTAATCGCAATGATTTTGGCATTTGTGTAAAGCGAAGCATATTCGATTTCAGAAATGATTTTTTTTCCTTCCAAACGCAAAGCCTGTATAATTTCTGCTTTTTCAGGAATGCCTGGGCTTTTGATAATCAAATCTGCCTCTAAGAGTTTTGCCGTTGTATGTCCATTTTCTTCAAAAGGAATATTTTCTGCAATCAGTTGATTTTTAAAAGTTTCTGAAATCATTTTTGCATCAGAAACCCATACATCAGCTTGATTTTTTTTTGCTAAAATCGCTGCTCCTATGCCACTTTCTGCTGCGCCGAGTATTGCTATTTTCATATTGTTATTTTCTACCATATAAGGCATATAAGTTCATATAAGGAAAATGCGCTGTTTATCTCAATTTTAACGTTGCAAAAGACAAAACTGACAACAAAATCGCTAAAATAAAGAAACGCATCACGATTTTTGCCTCGTGCATTCCGCCTTTTTCGTAGTGATGATGCAGGGGAGACATGCGAAATAAACGATGTTCTTTTGCATATTCTAGCCCATATCGCTTTTTGTTATATTTGAAATAACTCACTTGCAAGATGACAGAAAGGTTTTCGACAAAGAAAATTCCGCACATAATGGGAATGAGAAGTTCCTTTTTTACCATCAAAGCCAACACTGCTATCACGCCGCCGAGTGCCAAACTGCCCGTATCGCCCATGAAAACTTGTGCAGGATAGGTATTGTACCACAAAAAACCGATACACGCACCAACCAAAGCCGCACAATATACAATGAGTTCCGCAGAAAGTGGTAAATAGCTGATATTAAGATAGTTGGAAAAAAGTGCGTTTCCTGAAAGATAAGCAAATAGACCAAGTGTAGTGCCTACAATCGCAGAAGTACCTGCTGCCAAACCATCAATTCCATCTGTGATGTTCACGCCATTTGAAACCGCTGTAACAATGAAAATGGCAACCAAAACATACATAATACGTCCTAAAATATCGTCATCTATGTGTCCTTTGAGAAACCAAACGTTTGAATAATCAAACACATAATTTTTCATCAAAGGCAAATTTGTTCTGTAAACCAAACTTTTATCCTTCAAACCAAACAGTTCACGAGCCATTTTATATCTGTCTTTTTCCAAAATGCGAAGGGTAACTTCTTTCATAATAGAAAAACCATCTTCTAATTCTTTGCGAGCAACTGTATAGCTTTCTAGTTTTTCATATTTACTTGGAGCAGGCAGTTCTGTAAAGGAAAAACCGTTGATTTTCAATAATTTATCTCCACTAATAAAACCTGCATCTGTCAATAATTCTGTCGTTTTGATAACATTTAATTGCGTGATATTGGCACGACTCCCCATGAAATCGGGGTGAGAAATCATCGTCAATCCTACAATCAAGCCCAAACCTACTTGTCCAATAATTTTAAAACGTCCTTTTAAACCTTGTTTATCTTTTTTGAAAACCTTGATATAATCGTCTGTAAAACCAATAATTCCCATCCAAATAATTGCCAAAAGCGACAGCCAAATATACGCATTATTGATGTCTGCCCACAATAACACAGGAAATACAATCGCAGCAATGATGATAAGTCCTCCCATTGTTGGCGTTCCTGCCTTCTTTTTGTGCGTTTCGGGTCCGTCTTCACGAATACTTTCCCCAATTAAATTTCGGCGCAGCATATCAATGATTTTTCCGCCAATCAACAAAGAGATGAAAAGAGAAGAAATTAAGGCTAATATGGAGCGAAAACTGATGTATTTGAATACGCCAAAACCTGGTATATCATATTGTGAATCAAGATATTGGAGGAAATAATAAAGCATGTTTATGTGAGTTGAAAGTTGAAAGTGGGGAGTTGAGAGTTAGAACTTTCCACGCTCAATTCTCAACTTTCAACTATTTATTTAAGATAATATATTCATTTGAGCCGCTTCTATCATAAATGATGCCATTTATCAAGAAGTTTTTTTTTCTTGTTGTAATAACATTCACTACATTTATTTTTATAGTTGTCGCCTGCAATTTCGATATTTGTTATTTCGTAACGAAAACTGTCTCTTGGGGCAGTAATTACGTAGTCAAAGTTTTCATAATCAGTATTGTCTTCTCCAAGAATGATAACTTGTTCTACCGTTTTTCTGTCTAATCTTGGCTCATTTATTTTTCCTTTATTGTGTTTGTCTAAATAAATGGTATCCAGTTCATTAAGCGTATAACCTGTGCCATTTACTACATCTATATTGAAGGAAAAAGTAATGGCATCTTCAAAGCCTTGTGGGTGCATGTCGCAAAACTGCGTACTGCAACATGCTGATATTGAAATGAGTATGAATAGAATAGATATGTATTTCATTGTTTTGTTATATTTTACCATTAAGAAGTGAAGGTACACTAAGAAGAAAAAAGTCTTAGTGTATCTTTGTGGCTTAGTGGTTTATAAAAAATTGCTAATCACTTCTTTATCATCAAAATCGTATTTTACGCCTTTAATTTCCTGATAGGTCTCATGTCCTTTTCCTGCTACTAAAATGATGTCATAAGGCTGTGCCAAACGAATCGCTGTATGTATCGCCTCTTTTCTATTTTCGATTTGTAATATCTTTCTCCGCATTTCTACAGGCACGCCTGCATACATTTGCGCTAAAATTTCTTGGGGGTCTTCATTTCTGGGATTATCAGAAGTAAGAATCACTGTATCAGACATTTGTGCAGCAATTTCTGCCATTTTAGGACGTTTTATAGTGTCTCTATTTCCACCACAGCCTATCACTGTAATTACTTTTCCCCTCGTTTGATTGATGTCCGTAATCGTAGAAAGGACATTTTTGAGGGCATCGGGCGTGTGTGCATAATCCACAATCGCTGTTGTTTTGCCATCTTTGGAATACAAAGCCTCAAATCTGCCATTCACGCCTGGCTGTCCGCTCAATACTTGCAAAGCCTCGTTGCTATCTATCCCAAACTCGCACATTATTGCATAAACGCCTGTGAGATTGTAGGCATTGAAGCTGCCCACAAGCCGAAACCAACATTCTGTATCATTGATTTCGAGTTGCAAGCCTTCAAATGTATTCTCCACCACTCGGCAGCGATAGTCTGATAACTTCCTCAAAGAAAAATGTTTAACGGTAGCTTTACAGTTTTGAACCATAACCAAGCCGTTTTTGTCATCTATATTCACTATCGCTGTCGAAGTTTTGGGGAGTGTATCAAATAATATTTTTTTTGCCCGAATATATTCCACAAAAGTACCATGATAATCTAAATGGTCGTGGCTTATATTGGTGAATAATGCTATTTTGAAAGGAATCCCTACGACTCTTTTTTGTACCAAAGCATGACTACTTACCTCCATAAAACAGTACTCGCACCCTGCATCTACCATTTCTCTGAATGCTTTGTGCAACTGTTTTGGGTCGGGTGTGGTGTGGGAAGATGTTTTTTCTTCCATGCCAATCATATAAGAAATGGTGGAAATAAGTCCTGCCATTTTGCCCATCTGATTGAAACAACGCCACAACAAAGTCGCCGTAGAAGTCTTGCCATTTGTCCCTGTAATTGCAACAATTTCAAGGGATTGGGCGGGATTTCCATAAAAATTAGCACACACAAAAGCTAAGGCTTCCGAGCTGTCTTTCACAAGTACATAACATACTTGTTCATTCATTTTTTCGGGCAGTTGCTCGCACAAAATGGCAACTGCTCCTTTTTCAACCGCTATGTCAATGAACTTGTGTCCGTCACTCTGTGTCCCTCTGACAGCAATAAATAAGCTGCCTTCTATCACTTGTCGGGAGTCAAAACATACGTCTGTGATGTTTATTTCACTATTCCCGATAGTTTGTATTGTTGATACGTTTTGTAGTAATTTTTTCAACTGTTTGTCAATATTTATAAGTCAAAGTATAAATCTTTCCATTCTGAATTAAAAGACATAATCAAATCTACTTTTTTCTTACGTGAACCGCCTTTTAATTGTTTTTCTCTTGCTATTGTGTCATTTATTTCATTGTATGTTTCAAAATAAACCAATCTATAAATTGAATATTTTGCGCTAAAAATGTGTGAAGCAATCATACAATGCTTGACAAGTAGCACTTATACGCAACTTTTGACAAACAACGCTCATAAACAAGGCTCGTTACCCTAAATTCGGCTCGCAATGACACTGCGTTTTTTACTTTTTTGTAAAAAAACTGTGTCATCAGGAACATAAACCTATCTATTCAAAAACAAGGTAATCCTCGCCCCTTTTCCGATGCTGTAGCCAGGCGCAAGCGACTGACTTTCCACTTTTCCAATGCCTGAAACATGCACACTTACCCCCATCTCCTCCAATAAATTTACTGCATCTCTCGCCGACATTCCCCGCACATCTGGCACTCTGCCATTTGCTTTATATTCTTTTAGACTAATTTGATGACCTCCATTTTGCGAAGCAACCCATTCCCCCGTATCAGGGATTTGAGAAGTTTCAATCTCTTTCGCTGTCTCTGTCCGCATGATTCTTGGTGCAGGTTATACAATCGGCTCTGGCGTAAGTTTTTTCATTTCGCCCAAAACACTTTGCTCCATCGTATAGATTTTCTCCGCTATTTCCTTAAAAATCGGTGCTGCCACATCTGCCCCATAAATATCCCCTGCACTTGGCTCGTCAATCATGATATATATGGTATAAACAGGTTTTTCTGCGGGAAAAAATCCGCCAAAAGAGGCAAGATATTTTTGCATATACACCCCATTTACAATTTTACGTGCTGTACCTGTTTTACCCGCAATCCGAAAAGCCGTTTTCCCTACATTTTTTGCTGTTCCATACGCCATTACTGCTTCCATCATGCTTGTTACCTTTTTTACATTTACAAAAGAGGCAATCTGCTTATTTTCAGGCTTTGGCGTGAAATCTTGTACCACCCTGGAATCATTCAAAATTTGTGAAACCATATAAGGGCGCACATATTTTCCATTATTTGCAATCGCATTGTAAAAAGAAAGCATTTGCAAAGGCGTAACCTGCAAAGAGTAGCCGATTGACATAGAAGGCAAAGATGCCCCACTCCAATTTGCCGCCCCAGGACGAGGGATATTAGGCTTAGGTTCGCCCTTTATCTGCTCATTTGAAGGCTTTGTAAAACCAAATTTGTCTATATAATCAATGAACTTTTGTGGTTTATCCTTGAAAATATCCATCGTAACTATCGCAATCCCCACATTACTTGACAATGCAAAAACAGATTCGTAAGGAATTTTGCCATGCTCATAACTGTCTTTGAGGGTTTTGTCCCCAATTTTGAACGTACCATCTCCCGTATCAACTGAGTCCGCAGGTTCAATGCCATGTTCCTCTAATGCCGCAAGTGCCGAAACCAATTTGAAAGTAGAACCTGGTTCTATCAAGTTTGCAATCGCATAGTTGTAGGTTTCAGGATAATTGGCAATCGCCTTTATTTTGCCCGTTGCTACTTCCATCACAATCGCAGTTCCCGCTTTTGCATTGTTATTTATTACCCCATTCATCAAAGCTCTTTCTGCAATATCTTGAATATCAACATCTAAGGTTGTCATTACATCTAATCCATCTTCGCTATCGGAATCGCTATAATCTTGCAGGGGAACATAACTTCCGCCTGCTATTTTTTGTGCCAAAAAGTAACCATCTTTTCCCCTCAAATCCCGATTATAAGAAAATTCTATCCCTCTCACGCCTGTTGTATCAGCAGCGACATTGCCCAAAGTTGCCCTTGCCATGTCTCCATACGGATAAAAACGCTTGTTTTGCAACTTTTCTACGGTCATTGCGCCACCATCTTTGCGTTTGCGATTGAGAATAGGCCAGTTTTTCGCTTTTTCAAACTCTTTGTAGTTGAGATTATGCTTAGAAAGATAGATATGTCTGTCTTTTTTGCGCATCGCTTCTCGCACCCTACGATAATAAAACATAGAATCTATGCCCAAAGTAGTATCTTTCAAGGCTTCTTCCCTGCCGATGAGATTGAACATATTATAAGAAAGAACTCTCAAAGAGTCGTCAAAAGAGACGAATTTTGCAGTATCTAAGAGCATAGGGTCAAGCGCAATTTTGTAGAAAGGAAGGCTTGTTGCCAAAACAGTTCCATTTTCTGCCAAAATATTGCCCCTATCTGCTGTCAGTTTTTTGAAAATTACCCTTTCTTCTTTGTCGATAGCGTCCCATTTTGCACTTGAAACTTGAAGCATCAAAATCCTGAGCAGAATAATAGCCGCAAAGAATATAAATCCCCCGAAAAGGATATATACTCGAAGAAGGATTGTATTTGATACTTTTGTTGCCATACTTTGTTTTTCTCGCAGATTTTCAGAGATTAAGCGCAGATTTTCGCAGATAATAAATTTACTTTTTCTTCTTTTTAATCAGTTTGTAAGGAGCTTCTTTGAGGCGTTGCAGCCCAATAGAGTCCATGTTCACTACCAAATTTGTATATCTTGTAACA
Organism: Bacteroidota bacterium; assembly: GCA_013298365.1. Classification (GTDB taxonomy): domain Bacteria; phylum Bacteroidota; class Bacteroidia; order J057; family J057; genus JAAFHL01. Next base: position 7,997 of record JAAFHL010000136.1, read on the forward strand.
GAAGCAAGGTCGGCTTTTCGCATCATATATTCTGCTTTAAGTGCCTTAACTTCCGTTTTGAGTTTTTCTCTGTTTTTGATTTGCTGCTCAGCAAAGTGGGCATTTGCGATGTACAAAACACCAATCACCGTAACAAAAACCACAAATTTCAAGTAATCATCTACCCTTCGCACAGAAAGCCATCCTGTTCGTTGCTTGCCAGCATTGAAATCTTTGGCTGGGTCTGTTTTTGGGAAGATATTACGCATATTTTTAAGTTGAGAGTGGAAAGTTGAGAGTGGAAAGTGAAGTATTATTAACTTTCCACTTTCAACGCTCAACTATTAACTTCTTTGCACACCTTAATTTCGCACTTCTGGCTCTTGGATTTGCTTCAATTTCGGCTTCTGAAGGCTCTATGGGTCGTTTTATCAAAATTTCCCATGGCGTAATTGGATTACCAAAAAAATCTTTTTCCAATTTATCTTCAAAATTTCCACTGCGAAAATGGTGCTTCACCAACCTATCTTCCAAAGAATGATAAGCAATTGTAACCATTCTACCACCAGGTTTTAGGAGATGAACGGCACCTTCGAGCAAAGCCCGCAAGCTATCTAATTCCCCATTTACCTCAATCCGCAAAGCCTGATATACTTGTGCCAAATATTTATGTCTGTCTTTTTTGGGAATACAATCGGCTTCTATCATCTTTTCAAACTGAAAGGTAGTTTTAATTTCTTCCGTCTTGCGCAAATTTAGAATAGCATTTGATAATTTTCTTGAATTTGGCACTTCGCCATATTGTCTAAACATTTTTTCCATTTCCTCATATTCATACTCATTCAAGATATTGACTGCCGAAAAATCGGAAGAAGTATCCATACGCATGTCAAGCGGCGCATCAAAACGGAAACTAAACCCTCTTTCTGCCGTATCAAATTGATGAGAAGAAACGCCAAAATCCGCCAAAATACCGTCAATTTGCCCGATATTTCTGTTTGTTATTTCTTTTTCAATGAACTTAAAATCTGACGAAATCAAAGTCAATCTATCGTCAGCTATTTTATTTTCCCTTGCATCAGCATCTCTATCAAAAGCGATTAAACGCCCCTTTTCGCCCAATCTTCGCAAAATCTCAAGAGAATGACCGCCGCCGCCAAAAGTTACATCTATATATGTGCCATTAGGCTGAATGTTGAGAAGGTCTATGCTTTCGTGCAGTAATACTGGTTGATGATACATTTTTTTGTAGTTGAGAGTTGAAAGTTTATAGTTGAGAGTTAGCAAAAATTAACTTTACACTTTTAACTCTCCACTTTTAACTTCCCCATGACTTCTTCTGCCAAAGTTGCCATATCTATTTCGGGATTATCAAGCCAAGTGTTGTAAGTTTGTCTATCCCAAATTTCGATTCTGTCTAGTTGTGCGAGCAAAACGATTTCTTTATTAAGTGATACTTTCCCCATTAAATCCTTATTAATCAATATTCTGTCGCTACTATCTACACTCACCTCATTTGCACCACTCAAAAAAACACGAGCAAAGGTCCGATTTTTTGTTTCATACATATTGAGAGTCTGAATTTTTGTTAATTCTGTTTCCCACACTTTTTGCGGATACAAAACCAAGCAATTATCTAATCCTTTGTTGAGAACAAAATGCTTCTGCTCCCCTTCAGGCAATTGCTTGCGAAGGGCGGAAGGCAGCAAAAATCTACCTTTCGTATCGAGTGTACACACATATTCACCAACTAATAATTTCATTTATGCAGATTTACAGACGTTCACTTAAATTATAGGTCAAAGATACGACTCTTTTCACACTTTTTCCCACTTTTTCCCACTTTTTTGTGCTTTTTTTTCACTATTTTTCCACATAGTACACGCTTGCACATTTTGTTTACAAAAAAAGCAGATATCTAATTTTAAAGCAAATAAAAAATATTTTTTTTACAAAAAAAGCAAAAAAAAACAACATACGATAAAAGAAAATAAAAATATAAGAGTGGGAGAGAATATTTTACAAAAAAGGATAGTCCCTGATAATGAGCATTATAGATATTTCATTTTTTCGGAGAAATGAAAAGCTAATTTTCACTTAAAGTAACACTTTAAACAGTTGATATTAATATTTTAATGGACAAAATATTATCTCCATAAAATAATTTTTTGGGCGTATGTGCGAGGTTGTATCAAAAAGAATTATATAATTTTTACCTTGCAAAAAAAGGGATTTTAGTATGAAGTGTACTTAAAATGCACTCCTTTTTGACAAAAAAAACAGGAATAATTTTATTTGCGCTTTATCTCTATTTTTTTTCGTATATTTGTGGGAAATAATACATTTTCAGTACACATATACCTTTTATAACGTACCATGAACATACGTTTGTTTATATTTTACTTGCTGTGTATAGGACTTTTGGCTTGTAATAATAAGCCTATTTTCCCGATTGAGCCACGCATTGAATACATTGATATGCAGCCGCTTGAAGTATCGGAAACGAGTGCTAACAATAAAATCACTATTCAATTTTCTTTTACTGATGGTGACGGGGACTTGGGAGATGAGGTTGGTGGCGATAAAACAAGTTTAATTGTTATTGATAATCGCACACAATTTCCTGATTCTTTGCGTACTTTTCGGTTTCAAGTCCCTGATTTGCGTCCAAATACCCAAAAACCTTCTATCATGGGTAAGATGTCGGTAGAAGTGTTGCAAACGCCACTAACACCAGGTACGTTGAAAGATTCTACCTCTTTTACGGTATATATTATCGACCAAGCAGGGCATAAAAGCAATGAAATTGTAACGGATAAAGTGTATATTGAACCCTAATGCAAGGAGGAGATTGGAAAATTTGTCCGATTTTGACTTCAATCATTATTCCTTTAATGTTGTCCAAAAAAACGTTAAACGCCTACGTTTGATAAGAATTTGACACGACATAGATAATTTTTCCATTAAGTCTCGTATCTTTGCATATTAGCAGAATATAGGTTTATTTCCTTTTTCTGCAATGCTTATTATCTATTCACAATCCT
>JAAFHL010000137.1 GCA_013298365.1 Bacteroidota bacterium
CTAATTTTACCACAAAGTTCACAAAGGATTCACAAAGAACACAAAAATGGATAGAAAAACAGCCTACTTTGTGTTCTTTGTGTTAGCTTTTCTTTGTGAACTTTGTGGTTTAAGTTTTTATGAGAAAGCCATATAAAGTTATCTGATATTTTCATTTTTTGGTTAAATATTGTTTATTTGCGCAACATTTAATTTTTTGTTAGGTATGTGGGCTTTCATAATTCTTCGGCTGAAGCCGAAGCACCAAGTGATATACTCAATATTTGTAAATACTTAATATATTTTCTTATAAATCATTGATTTTCAAAAAATTAACGTAATCTTATACTTTATTTTATTTACCATAGTAAGCTAAATCTATTGTTTATTTACACTAAAATGAGTATTTTTTCGTAAGTCTCATATCATTCAAATAAATCTATATTTCAATGCCAGTAACACCATACACAGGTACTTTCGCACAGCCGCAGTTGCTGCACTTGCTGCGGCGCACGATGATTGGGCTTACAAAGCCTGATATTACGTATTTTACAGGAATGACGATGTCTCAAGTCGTTACGGAGCTGCTCACTGCTGCACCTGTTCCCGCCCCACCTGTTAATACGTATTCAGCTACCGACCCCAATGTTCCTTTGGATACAACTTGGGTAAATGCCCTACCCGATGGTAGTTTTACGGGGGGAAGAAGGGATAGTTTGAGGGCGTGGTGGATTGGGAATATCATTCAGCAAAATCGCAGCATTACGGAAAAAATGATACTTTTTTGGCATAATCATCTTCCTACCAGTCATTTTATAGAACCCTATCAGTTTTATCTGTATCTCAATCTTTTGCGCACACACGCCTTGGGCAATTTCAAAACTTTGGTAACAGAAATGAGCATAAACCCTTCTATGCTCTTTTATTTGAATGGAAACCTAAATAAAAATACAGCTCCTAACGAAAATTATGCCCGAGAATTGCAAGAATTATTTACGGTTGGCAAAGATTTGCCTTTGCATTATACACAAGATGATGTAGTTGCTGCGGCAAGGGTGCTTACGGGGTGGAAAACGAATACACAACTTCCTGCTACCCCTGTCTATTTTAATCCTAACGACCACGATACAGGAGATAAAATATTTTCTTCTTTTTATAATAATGCCATCATCACAGGACAAAGTGGGGCTAATGCAGGGATGAATGAGTTAAATGATTTAATGAATATGATTTTTTCACATAATGAGGTCGCAAAATATATGGTGCGGAAATTATATCGTTTTTTTGTATATTATGACATAGATACAAATGTGGAAAATAATATCATTGTACCTTTGGCAGACACATTTCGAAATAGTAATTATCAAATTTTGCCTGTTTTGACAGAATTATTTACCTCTGCGCATTTTTATGATATGATACAAGCATCAAGTCATATCAAAAACCCTGTAGATTCGTTTCTTGGTACGATGCGAACTTTCTATTTTGACTATATTCCGAGCAATACTACCGTCAATTATGCGAGTTGGAGAAACATTCACAATAGATGTACGAGTCAAGGTATGACACTTGGTAACCCGCCAAGTGTAGCAGGTTGGACGGCTTATTATCAAGCACCTGCTTATTACAGACAATGGATAGATGCGAATACCTTGCGGATACATAAGACGAATATAGACGCATTGGTTGCAAATGGGTTTGCAGGGGTATCAACAGACATCATGGCTTTTACAGCTACGATGGCAAATCCAAGCGACCCCGATTTGTTGATAGAAGAAGTATTAGCATTATTTCACGCATTGCCTTCCGACCCGTCCTTAAAAAGTCAATTAAAGGCGATTTTACTTTCCAATCAATCTACGAATAATTACTGGACAACTGCTTGGAATAACTATATAGGTGCGCCAACAAATACAACCTTCGCTAATACCGTAAAAACGAGGCTAAGGACTTTTTACAGAGCCATTTTGACCATGGCAGAAGCCTATTTATGTTAATCCTTATTTCTTTCACTTTTTACAAAAAACAATATGAATCGTAGAGATTTTATCAAAAATATAGCACCACTTGCAGTTGTTCCTTTTTTCTCCAATCGTTTATTTGCAGCTATTCCGCAATTAACGCAAGAAGAACATACTTTGCTTTCCAATGCAATGATTTCAGATGACAGGATTCTGGTGGTGATTCAAATGAATGGAGGAAACGATGGCTTAAATATGGTGTTGCCATTAGACCAATATTCAAATTTAGCCGCAGCAAGAGCCAATGTCTTGATTCCCGATACGGCAGCTTTGACGTTGGGCGCATTTCCTACGGGTTTGCACCCCGCTATGACAGGTTTAAAAAGTTTGTATGACGACAATAAATTGACCGTTGTGCAGAATGTAGGCTACAATAACTTTAGCCTTTCTCATTTTAGGGCAATGGATATTTTCGCCTCGGGTTCAGACAGTACACAAATGATTGAATCGGGCTGGTTAGGGCGGTATATCGAATATTATTATCCTGGCTTTCCTACGGCTTATCCCAGTGTAAACGAACCCGACCCATTAGCGATTTGTATGGGTTCATCTGTAGCACAAGCCTTACAAGGTTTTACTCAAAATACATCACAACAAATTCCAAGTACTTTTACGGGTTCACTTGTGCAGTTGTTGGGTTATGCAAATACAAGTGTACCCACTACTCCCGCAGGGGCAGAGGTCGAATTTATCCGCCTTCAACAAGGTTTTGCCAATGCGTATGCCACACAAATTATCAATGCTTGGAATCTAGGCATAAATAGCAGCACGACTTATCCCACAGCATCAACAAACAACAATAATTTGGGACAGCAGCTCAAAATCATTGCTCGCTTGATAAAAGGCGGTTTGAGAACCAAAGTTTATTTTGCCAGTATCGGTGGCTTTGACACACATACAGGGCAGACCGATGCCATAAATCACACCATTGGTTTCCATGCCAATTTGTTGAAAGAATTGAGTGATAGTATTTTTGCTTTCCAAACAGATTTGGGCTTGTTAGGGCTTGACCATAGAGTGCTTGGCATGACAAATACAGAATTTGGGCGCAGAATAAAATCAAATGCGGGCATAGGCACAGACCATGGAACAGTTTCGCCTATTTTCTTGTTTGGCAATTATGTAAACCCCACTGTGATAGGGGCAAATCCTATCATTCCTGCCAATGTGCAAAACAATACACAACTTCAAATGCAAATTGAATATCGAGAAATCTATATGTCTGTATTGCAAAATTGGTTCTGTCTTTCGGCTACAGAAGCAGATGATGTGCTGTTAAATAACCAAACGCCGCTCAATTCGGTACTTGCACCTTGTGGCGTGCTGCCTATTGAGGTGATGACATTTAGGGCTGAAAAAGTGAATCATCAAGATGCCTTGCTTAGTTGGACAACGGCAAGTGAGCAAAATTCAGCCGCTTTTGAAATAGAACGAAGTACAGATGCAAGGAATTATCGTTTTGTGGGAAAACTGGCAGCAGCAGGACATTCACATGAATATTTATCCTATACATTTACTGACAAAGATTTGCAAATTGCGGATAATCAAACTTTTTATTACCGCCTAAAATTAATAGACACTGATGGGGCTTATGCTTATTCTGAAATAAGAAGGCTTGTATTTAGCATAGATAGCCAGGAAATGGAAGTTACCCTATTTCCCAATCCTTCTGCTGATGGCTCATGCCAAATTTATCTAAATCAAGATTTGCCACAAGATGCCTATTCTGAAATTTTCCTAAAAGATTTATTTGGAAGAGTGATAGCTGAAGCATCAATGCACTTAGATACGCAAGTTCAAACGCTTAATTTTGGGCAAAATATATCAAGTGGCACTTATTATATCGTAGTCAAAAATGCCTTGGGCAGTAAAGCATTAAGATGGGTTGTTTTGTAAAAGTGCTGGGGATAATCCGCATTTACATTGCTACTGCACCATTGATAGAGGCTATCCTTTTTAGGAATGAAAAATAAATAACTATCCAATGTTCTCGTAAAAAAAAGGGTTCTCCAACAAATTTTATGGGCATACTATAAAAACACCTTATTTTAGTAGTGATAGGGCATTGCCCTATCACTACTAAAATAAGAAGCAAAGTCGTAAAGCAATAATATTGTTTTCTTTGCAGCTTTGTGTGATTTTTCAGGTAGATTATCCGTTTATTTATTTTTCATTCATTAGTCAGCCCTGTCGAACTGCGAGAAAATTTAGTAACGCTAATTACATGAATATAAGCACCTCTTTTTTGCCATTTTCTGCCATTTCTCCCGAGGCATGGAATCATTTTATCGAAACCTCTCCGCAGGGCAATGTTTTTGCTTTGTATGAATATATGCAAATAATTGCGCCAAATTGGTCAGCAATTATTGTGGCAGAAGGCGATACCTGGCGGGCAGCTTTTCCTGTTTTTTCACAAAAAAGAATGGGATTTCAATTTGCTTTACAGCCAATTTTAGCGCAACATTGGGGTATTTTTTTGGATAATATGCCGTATAAAAATGATTATGAGGCATTTAGTGCCTATCGAAAAATTATAGTTGCAGCCATAGAAGCCTTGCCACAATTCCATGTTTTTCTGTATCAATTTTCACATACCTTTCCTTATTTCATTCCTTTTAGACAAGCAGGCTATGAATTGCGTACTCGTTTTACCTATCATTTGGCTTTAGAGAAAACAGAAAATGAACTTTGGCAAAATGCGGCTGCTCCTTTACAAAGGCAAATTAAGAAAACACAAAAACAAGCTTTTGCCCTTCGTATCAACGAAAAAGAAGACATTACGGCTTTGGTAGCGATTTTTGCTCAAAATAAAGACACTGGCAAAAATCTTACGGGTTTGGGGCAACAACATTTTGCGCCTGTATTGGAAAAATTGACCATGATTTCGGATTATTTTCTCGCAGAAAACAAAGGTGTCTTACTAACTATTGTAGATACTGATGGCAAAGTACAGGCAGGTGGCATTTTTGGGCTATGTGGAAAAAAAATGACCTATATTGCAGGGGGGGTAAGTCCTGAATATAGGGCAGAAGGCTTGATGTCAAGGCTTTTATGGGAGGCTATTTTGTATGGAAAGCATAATTCTTGCTTGTTTTTTGATTTTGAAGGCTCTATGATAGTAGGAATAGAGACTTTTTTCCGAAAATTTGGGGCAGTACCTGTACCTTACCTCCAAGTTTTTCGGAATAAGTTGCCTTTTTATGTGAAATGGCTACCTTTTTTGCGTTTTTAGTGCTTAAGTAACCACTCAAAAATAAGTAGATAAGCTCCACGCAAAGAAAAAAAGGAGCAAAGCCACAAAGTATTAATATTGTTTTCTTTGCGGCTTTGCGCGAATTTCAAGATAAATTATCTGTTTATTTATTTTTAGTGCTTAGTACAACAACTTGATACCACTTTTCCGCCCATATCCGCAGAAAAATGTGGGCTAATATACGGAATACCCAAATATACTATCCTGAAATAGCTTGACCGATTTAGTAAATAATCACACATCGAATACTAAAAAAGCTGGTTATGAGCGTTTTGAATTTTTTGTCGCCTGCGTACAAACCAATTTTGATGTCGTTTTTACGTTTTGGTACGTGCTGTCTTTCTGTCATCACAAAGAAAGTAATTTCGCCCGTAGATTCCTTTTTTAAAATAGAAATACTATTGCCGATTACTTTGATATTGCCAGGAATTTCCTCCACTTTCATCGTTACAGGAATGTCATGATAGGTTTTATTTACCATATGAAGCGTGTAAAGATTGCTAATGCTATCGGTGTTAGGAATTTGTTGGAACAACATACCTTTGGAACGCATCAAAGTTGTGTCTATATCGCTGCGTGTGAGCAAAATAGCGGAGATAATGCCTATCAAAATGACTAATACAACACAAGCTGGCACCTAATACAAAAAATATAGCAGTCATAGTGATAAATGATATTAATCGGATATTTTTATCTGATTTTGCATGAAAAAAAATGCCTTAGTAACATTTTAGGGTTATAATCCTTTACACGCTCAAAGCAACCAAAATAAGCTGGATTAGCTCATAATTTATATCGGACTTTTTTGTCTGATATGTTTTCTAAAAAAAAGCTATTAAAAGCAATACATTATTATCTTGGTTTATTTCCTCATTGAATCTGCGACAAAGGTAAAACGTTTTTGTTAATCAGACAAATTTATCCGATTTTTTTTCACTTTTTTTTCACTTTTTTTCTTATTCACAATCTGTAAAAATAAAGCCATTCTTTTTACCGCTATTTCCTAATTTTGGCTTCCATTTCGTCTTCTATATTTTTGCGCAGCAACATGAGTTTGCGGGCATAGCTTTCCATTTCTACCTCCTCTTCCGTAGTAGGTGTCCAAGTCGGAACAGAAATGGCTTTACCCTCCCCGTCCATCGCTACAAAAACAATGATACAATGCGTGTTGCGCTTCCATTCGCTCTGTTTGGGATTGCGAGAATATACGTCTATCGCAATGTGCATACTGGTAGTGCCTGTCAGAATGATTTTGGCACGTACTTCTACTAAATCGCCAATTTTGATGGGTTGCAAAAAGCGAATACCACCTACATAAACCGTTACACAATAAGAGCTACTCCAACCCACAGCGCAAGCATAACCTGCTTGGTCTATCCATTTCATTACTGCGCCGCCATGTACATTGCCTCCAAAGTTCACATCTGAGGGTTCGGCTAAAAAAGAAAAAGTAAGTGATGCGTTTGACATTTTTAGATATTTGTTTTGTGAGGACAAATATAGGATTTTTTTGTTACTTTTGTCTCGCAGATTTTACAGATGAGAGGAGATAACGCAGATATTGAGATTTGTCGCTAAGTTTCCCAGTATAATTTTTTTAACTAAAAACATGTACAAATATATTCCATTCTTATTGCTGATATTGGCTTGTGGCGAAAGTGAAAAAAAAGATACCCAAGTTACTACCATAAACGATTCTATTCCCAAAGAGCGTCTTACCCCTGCACAATGGGTAGCCTCTTTGAATCGTCAAATAGAATTGAGTCCCCGAGACTACAACTTATATAATCAACGTTCCGAAGCCTACCATGCGATGGATAGCCTTGATGCAGCGATTAGAGATGCCGAGAAGTCTGTTGCATTGAATGACAGTATCGCCGATTCTCACTATCTTTTGGGCTTTTATGCTTTTGCTAAAATGGACACAGCAAAGGCGATGAAAGCGTTTCGCAATGCCATGATTCAGCAAACCCGAAATGCAGAAGTTCCGTATCAGATGGGACAGATTTTCTTTTTGCAAAAAAACTATACAGAGGCATTGCGCCATTATGACATTGCCATTAAATACGATTCGCTCAATGCGGTGTATGATTTTGCCAAAGGGCTTTTGTATGAAGAACAGGGCAAAACACCACAAGCCATTCAATTGTATGAAAAGTCCATCAAAAAAGATACAAATTTTATCAAAGGCTATGCGCAACTCCATGATGTATATGCCTATAAATTGAAAAATAAGCAAAAAGCCATTTTTTATAATGAAAAAATGCTGAACATAAATGGCGAACATCCCTTAGCCCATTTTAATAAAGGCAGAAAAGCCTTAGAAGAGGCAGGCAGTATCAAAGATAAAACGCCTTTTAACCAAAAAATTGCGCTGGCGATTGTGGCATATTCTGATGCGATTAAAGGTGATGCTGGTTTTAAAAAGGCGATTTATGACAGAGGATATTGTTATTTTTTGCTCGAAAATTATGAAAGTGCCACCAAAGATTTTGAAAAAATTGTGAGTTTGGATAACAAACATTATCAAGCACATTTTATGTTAGGCTCTATCAACGAACATTTTGGCGACAAAACCACCGCACTTGTGCATTATGAAAAAGCCGTAGCCGCAAAACCTGACTTTGCCGAAGCAAAAGCAGCAGTAGCAGAATTGAAAAAATAAATCATTAGGTATGCGTATATTCTTTTTTTTATGCTGTTTTTTCTACATAACTGCGCCCCTTACAGCGCAGAGTATTTATGGTCGTTTGGAGGATATGGAAAAACGACCGATTGAAAATGCCTGGATTTCTATTTTTGCTCGCCAAAAAATGATAGAACGAGTAAGAAGTGATGAAACAGGGTTTTTTCGCTTCATTATTGCAAAATCGGGCGTGTATGACGTGTTAGTGCAGTTGGGGGGCGAAAGTCGTATGGTACAAAATGTGAACATTATCGCTGAACGTCCATTGGAATTGAACGTAGATTTTGTGCGAGAATTTCCAAGTTTACAAACACCTACCATTGCTGATGTGGGTTTAGACCTTAATCTTTATAATTGGTGGGACTTGCCCGCAACCGATGGCTTTGATTTTCCGTTTGAATCAGGAGAAGCCATGGGCTTTTATGTGGCTCGCAATTTTGGTACAGACGAACATCTCGGCGAAGATTGGAATGCAGGCAAAGGAGATGATGATTTGGGTACACCTATTTATAACGTAGCAGATGGTTTGGTGGTATTTGCGGGCTTTGCGGGCGTAGGTTGGGGCAATGTCATTCGTATCATTCACAATACGGGTACAGCTACACAAGTGGAACTTACAGAGTCGGTATATGCCCATCTACAAACGATGGATATTCACGAGGGCGATTTGCTGGTGCGTGGACAAAGAATTGGCACAATGGGCAATGCAAATGGGAAATACAAAGCGCATTTACATTTTGAATTGCGCAACCGTCCTGCGATGCCTTTGGGTGGAGGCTATGGCACAACAGAGGGTTTTTTAGTGCCTACGGAATATATTGCTACGCATAGACCTACTTTTAAATAAAAGATACATACATTTTTTTGTAGAATCCAGCAAAATTTGTATTTTTGAACACATTTTCTTTCCATCAACTATTTGGAAACATTTTTCTCATTAACTCATAATTTTATTAATCTCATTTTTCATGAAAAAGTTATTACTTTCCGTTGTATTAGGTCTTGCTATTACAAGCACAATTAGCGCACAAAGCACTGCTTGTACGCCTAATCCTGCAAATACGATTCCAGGTATTTATCCTGGAGATTCTTTGCCAACAGGTTACATTGGCGCATACTATGATGAAGTGATTGACTTCGTTATGCCTTTGGATACCAGCATAAACGTTCCTCCTTTTGGTCTTACACAGGCGTATTTTTGTACCTTCAAATTAGTAGGCTCAAACAATCTGCCTGCAGGCATGAGTTTTTATTGCAGCGGTAACTTAGACCCAACTGACGTAAGCAATCAAACTTGGAAAGTGAACCATGCACCTGGTGTAATCAACAGAGGTTGTGTAAGATTACAAGGCTATCCTCAAGGTAATTTGAATACAAGCATGGACTCTTTGGCATTAGAAATCTATATTGCAGCTTCTTTTACCGCACCAACAGCAGGCAACAACTATGGTTGTACACCCGTTCAAGGTATTCCCGCTACGCTTACTACGCAAAACTACAAAATTAAGTGGGGAATCAAAGGTGGCGTAGGCATTGAGACAGCAAGTGCGCAATCTATTAAGTTTATCGTAGCGCCAAATCCATCAAATACAGAGGCTAACATTTCTTTGGATATGCCTGTAAATGAGAACCTTAAATTGACACTTTGCGATATTATGGGCAGAGAGGTTCGTACTATTTTCAACGAAAATACACACCAAGGTGTACAAAATTTCAACTTAAATACAGGTGATTTGACAGCAGGTGTTTATTTCGTAAAAGCAACGCTTGGCAATACAAAAGTATTTACCCAAAAATTGATGGTAAATCATTAATTATTCACTTTTGTTAAAGCTAAATAATATTCCCTTTTATCTTAAACCGATAAAAGGGAATATTTTTTTTGTAAAAAATAAAATAAAATGTAATTTTTTCTTTGACAAAAGTTTGTACCTTTGTACATTCAGTGTTTATTTATTCCACTTCTCAATTTTCATTAAAACTATGTATGTATTTGGTCCATATACTTTAGTTCAAGCAGCCGTTACGGTACTTACGGAAGCGGGTTATGTTGTCAGAATTATACATTGTACAAATCCTGAAGATGGAGAGAATGCCGTCGTTTATAATATTGTAGAGATTATTCGAATGTTTAAAGGCACACCTCCAAATGGTACAGAAATCAAACTTGAAGTCTTGAATTGAGTGCTTTATGAATAGTAAGTATGAGTTGCAAAAAAACTAACAAGATAATTTAGTGTTAAAAAATTGATTGTCGTGTAGTTATTACAACTTTCAACTCTCCACTTTTAACTATCAACTACTTATTTCGTTCTTCTAGGTATTAATAATTATTCGGTAAAAATTTGTAAATATTTGTACATTTGATAAAGTTATACAAAGCATAAGCAACTATTTTGTCCATATCTCTGACCCAAAAACAGTCAATTAAAAGAACATCTTTTATCATTCCCAGCCATTTGAATATACTATTAGCATCGCTAATGATAACCCTTTACAGGTATGCATCATATTTTGCCCATTCTAGCCTAAAATAACTAAACTGATAAATCCTCATATTCTATATTCATTCACTCATTAAGGACAGAAATACCATTACGTTGTATATGGTCTCATACTTGCAGCTTGCAAAGTTACTGAGGCGTACAATTATATATGCTTGTTTTAGTGTAATAACTAATGTTGTAGCATATTGCCTACAAAAAAGAACAAATATGTTCAAAAAATTACAAACTCATATTACGACTATACCTTACATCATATTTTTAAGGCTTTTTAATCGCCTTTTTTCCGTTTTTTAGCATTTTTTTATCAAAAATAGCTTTTTTTAGCCTAAAAAAGCCATTTTATTATCTTTGGCACGAGATTTGTTTTAATTAAAATATAAGCGAAAAAGTTCTTTTTTAGTTTAAAACTTACATCTGTTGGCAAATGAGCTTCTCATTTCAACTACAAAAACAGACTTTTTTATACAAAAACAGACTTTTTCTTACTTCTTTAACAACAACAACTTCTCAATAAATCTGTCATGAAAAATATTATCTGCTTCTTCACTTTGATTCTTTGTGTTATGGTTT
>JAAFHL010000138.1:0-9546 GCA_013298365.1 Bacteroidota bacterium
AATAAAAAAAAGCCGCTCAAATTTCTTTGAACAGTTTTTGGCGGAGAGAGAGGGATTCGAACCCCCGGATCTTGCGATCAACGGTTTTCAAGACCGCCGCATTCGACCGCTCTGCCATCTCTCCAAGCGCAAAGGTACGACCATTTTCCATATCTGCAAAAAAAAAATTACTTTTTTTTGCGTAAAAAAACTAAGTTGCTGATATACAAGCAAATAATTTTCAAAAAAAATGAAAAAAAGTTTTCAATGTCTTATTTTTTTGAAAAAAAGCCAAAAAATGGGCGAAAAAAACGACTAAACGCTCATGCTTGTCTTGCGTAAAACGGAGACCTAAGATGAAAAAAAGTCGTTTCACAAGTAAGTGAAACGACTTTTTTATAGTTTATACTTAAAACATGAAAAATTCTCCATAAATTGAACTGTTTTTTGTAGGGGTTCAGGCACTGAACCCCTACAAAAATTTGATAGTGAGAAAATCTATCCCGTTTATAGGATAAGATACTCTATTTCCTAAAATGGCAAATCTTCTACAATACTTGCGCCCGTAAAACCTACATTACACTCTGGATTTTTGAGTTTAAACGCCTCTATTTCTGCCATCGGCACAGGCGTTTCATATAAGGACAGATAACTCAACTGATTCAACTCCATTAAAGGCTCAATACTTTTGATAGAAGTTCTATCAAGATATAAGTAGCGCAAATTAGGCAGTTTTGCAAGCGGACTAAGGTCTGTAATAGGACAATTTGTGAGGCTTATTGTTTCCAACGTATCTAAATGAGACAATGGCTCAATGTTTTTGATTTTCAATTCATTGGCGAACAAATACTTTAAATTGGTAAGCGAAACCAAAGCATTTATTTTTTTGATGTCATTATAGCCAATATGCAAGGTATTGAGATTATGCAATTTACTCAAAAATTTGATGTCAGCGATATTATTATGCTGAATATCAAGCGATGTGAGACTTGTCAAATCTACCAATGAACTTGGCTGTATGTTGGGGTTGTGAGAAATACACAAGGTAGATAAATCTTCCAGAAAACGCAGAGGCGTTGTATCAGAAATATCATTTCCCGAAAGGTTGAGATAAGTCAGATTCACCGCATATTCCAAGCCTTTGAGTAATTTTATCGAATTGAAAGATAAATCCAAGGACTCTATAGACGTAATAAACTCAAATGCACTCAAATCTGAAATTTTATTTTGTCCCAAATACAAAGAACTAAGATTAGGTTTGTTTTTGAGGGGACTGATATCCACAATATGGTTTTCATACCCATTAAAACAAGTAAGTTTTTCCAGGTTATTGAGGGCAGAAATATCCGTTATCTCGTTATAATCCACATACAAATCACTCATTTGTAGCAGATTAGCAATAGGCATCAAATCTACTATCTTATTAGAGCTAATGCTCAAATATTCCAATCTTTTGAGGCGTTGTAAGGGCAAAATATCTACCAATTCATTTTGTGAAACACGCAAATCTTTGAGTCCTTTGAGGATATAAATCCCTTCCAAAGTAGTCATTTTACAGCCGCTCATGCTCAAATCTTTGAGATTGAGCATAAGTTTCATTTTTGCAAAATCGGGGGCAGGATGCTGCTCGTAGGTCAGTTCTTCCAAATTTGTGAGATGCTCAAGCCCCGAAATATCGGGAATAACAGGCTTTAACTTTCCATTATCAGTATATTCGCCAGTGATATACAAAGAGGTTGAGTTCAAAATCTCTTGTAAATCATCGTCCATTTCTTTTTTTCCACGCCTAACCTCCGTAACATTATCACGAAAGAATTTACGCCACTTTGTCGGAAGGCGTTTCCACCATTCCTTGCGTTTTTCGGGGCTATCCAATCCGCCAAACTGCGAATTTCCGCCTCTTCCGGGCATTATATCATCTGAATGTGCTTGCATTTGAGGACAAATATACGATATTTTGAACAAAAAAGCCTAATTTTTACGGGATTTTTGTGCCAAAATACCGAAAAGCAGATATTTATAGCGTTTTTATTAAAGAAAAATCGTGTCAAAATTGTATTTTGACACGATTTTAGCAATAGAAAATCATTTTGCTTGGCGGAGAGGGCGGGATTCGAACCCGCGATAAGCTTTTGACCTATACACACTTTCCAGGCGTGCTCCTTCAACCACTCGGACACCTCTCCGTATTTTTGGGAGTGCAAAGGTAATATGTTTTTTTTTATTATGCAAGTTTTTATTTTAGGACTTAGGCAAAAGGCAATATTTAAAGTAAGTTGCAGATTGTTTTTGCCCTACTGCGATTCTCCCGCATCACATTTACGATGAAATTCATTTGAAACGGATATTATTTATGAAAAAGACCTAATTTTTACCTAATTTTGTAACCTATTATAGGTAAAAAAGGTTATTGAGTCAATCAAAAATCCAATGGTAAAACATATTTATAAGGTAATTTCAGTTCTTTTGCTGCTTTATACAATCATTGCAGGTCTAACAATGGCTTTCCCTAATATGGGTAATTTGGGGCATAGTCAGCGCAATATATTCTATCATGTGCCGATGTGGTTTACAACGATTGTGATGATGGGCATTTCTGTGTTTCAAAGTGTGAAGTTTTTGCGCATGATTGACCCTGATTATGAAAAAACAGAATCTCCCATCATTTCAGATATAAAAGCCGTAGAAGCTGCAAAAATTGGCGTAGCTTTCAATTTTTTGGGCTTAATCACAGGCATTATTTGGTCGAGAGTATCTTGGAATGCACATCTGCCTTCCTCAAATGTTGATGCGTGGTGGGGTTGGGACCCGATTCAGATTTGCGGTTTGGTTTCCTTGCTCATTTATGGTGGCTATTTTTTGCTGCGTTCTTCTTTTGCCGATGCCGAACAAAAGGCGAAAATGTCCGCAGTTCTCAATATATTTGCTTTTGCAACGCTCATTCCTTTATATTTTATTGTCCCCAAAATGTTTGAAGGCTTGCACCCGACAGCCTCAAATAGTGATGCAGGTGGCGGTTCTTTTTTGATGGGCAGTAAAACGATTGGCGGAGGACAGTTTAGAATGATTTTTTGGGCAGGTATTTTTGGGTTTATTTTGTTGGGAATTTGGGTATATGAGTTGCGGGTGAGGTTGGAAAAAGTAGCTTTAAGGCTCGCAGATAACACAGATTAAAGTTCGACAAGCTCACTAACCAATAAATTTCGCAGATAATATAAACGTTAAGATGGAAAAATTACAATATCCGATTGGCAAATTCACGTATGGCAACGCCTACGCAATCGCCGAAATCAGAGAAAATATCGCTTATTTGAAGGCGTTTCCTGCTATTTTGGCAGAAAAAGTAGCAAATGTAAGCGATGAAGTCTTAGATACAAGCTATCGTCCCTACGGCTGGACTTTGCGTCAGGTTGTGCATCATTTGGCAGATAGTCATATAAATGCGTATATTCGTTGCAAATTACTTTTAACGCAAGATAATCCAATCATTAATCCATATATAGAGGAAAAATGGGCGGAAATGGAAGATGCAAAACATTTGCCTGTTTCCGTTTCTTTGCAGATTTTGACAGCATTGCATACCCGTTGGACTTTGGCTTTGGAAAATGTGCCTGATGCCGATTTTTCTCGCACCTATACACATCCGCAATACGGGCATGTTTTTGCGTTAGGAGAAGTAATGGCTTTGTATGCTTGGCATTGCAAACATCATTTAGCTCATATTATGTTGGTTCTCGCAGATTAGCGCAAATTTAACCGAAAATTTTCACAGATTATATACTTAAATTTTTTATACAAAATGGAAAAGGATATTTTATTAATGAGCGACAAAATTTATTCTGTATTAGGAATATTGCTCCTCATTTTTGGCGTTTTGATTTATATGCTTTTTTCTAGCGAAAAGAAAATCAAGCAATTAGAAGATAAACTAAACAACAAATAAGCTACTTATCGCAAGTTTTATTTGTCTATCTGCATTATATCTGCGTTTTCATATCTGCGAAAATCTGCGAAAAATTCGAAAAACATGAAGCCAACATCAATTATATTACTCATTTTCATTGCCCTATTTACAGTGGGGCTTGCTGTCAATTTTTCGGGAAATTCGAGTACTTATACTACCTTTGCGGAGGCAAAAAAAAGTCAAGACAGGGTACATATTGTAGGGAAATGGACCCGCAAGGAAGAATCAAATTATGATACTTCTAACGATATTTTCACTTTTTATTTGGAAGACACAACAGGCGTTGCAGCGAAAGTAGCCTATCATGACCCGAAGCCTATGGATTTTGAAAAGGCAGAAAGGGTGGTGATTATTGGACATTTTGAAACACCAGAAATATTTGATGCCGAAAAAATCATTATGAAATGCCCTTCTAAATATGGAGAGGAAGAAATAAAAGTAGAAGCGAAATAGCCATTTTTGTGTTATTCATTTGTAGTTGTTTTGATTATCGTATAATTTGATTGTTTTTTTTATCCTTGGAGGTGAAAACCACCTACAAGGAAGCTATGCTGTAACGAAATGATAGGCGAAAATAATCAATTCAGGTGCGAGAGATGTTCTTCTCTCAACAAAACAGGCTTTATTCTTATCACAAAATCAAGGGAAAAACGCAGTAATCCCCGATTTTCAAGCCTTTTGTAATGACTATGATAAAAGACTAAAAACATTTCATCTGTGGAAAGTTGTGAGAGAAAAAGCTGATGATAACGCCGTCTTTCGGCGGCTTCAAGTCCTTTTGCCTCATTGATAAAGCATAGTACCAAAATGACATGGTCATAAAAATGCTCAATATAATGATAAAAAGCCTCATATTCCTCCTCATAGCCCCCTTGTATTTCTGCCTCTTTTCTGCCTTTTTTACCCATTCTGTCTCTCAAATCATGGAAAAAATCTTTTGCACCTGTTCTTTCATTTTTCCAAGTCTGTTGAATCGTTACCACATTTTGATTGTGCAAAGAAATAAACTGAAATAGCGTATTTTCAAAACGCTGCATCGCCATTTCTACCTGATTTTGATTGCTGTCCTCTCTTTGTCTTTTGAGGGTGATGTAGAGCAAATAGGTGCTTGCCAAGCCAAAAAAGGGGGCGGTAACGCCGCCGACCCACGAGCCGAAAGACGCTAAATCCGTGAGTTGTGTTTTGAAATCTGCAGCAAGATGAAAGCTCATGCCCAAAATAGGTAAGCATAAACAGACAATCACGATGGCGATAATTTCGCTAATTTGTTGTTTTTTCATGAATTTGTTTCAAAATAAAAGTCTCTATTGCAGGATAGCTAAGTATGGGGTAAACGCCTTTTTGTGAATCAATGACCAAATAGGTATAATCTTGAAACAGCCCTACGTAGCGCAAAAGTTGGGAAATGATAGGCAGCCCTCCCGTAGCGCAAATATAGATGCGTGTATAGCCTTCTACCCGTTTTTCTTTCAAAAAAGCATCAAAATAAGCTAAAATAGCCGCCGCCCCATTGTCATTGTTAGAGAAGTTTTTGAAAAGCGGAAAAATGCTGCCTATCTGCGCATGTTGTGTATATACAAAACGAAAATAAGCAGAAAGCGGCTCAAAAATGCCATCTGTATCTGTCGAAAAAGCATTGACTTGTTGTGTAAAAAAAGGCACAAGCAAATCTATTTTGCCTGCTTCTTGAATCACATAGTCGCATATCGGTTCAAGCAAAGGAAAACGCTGCTGCCTTTCCGCACTTTGTCCTTCGGGGCTTTGCTGCTTCATTTCGCCCCAAATATCTAAGCAATTTTGCCGAAAAGCCGCTTTTTTGAGGGTCATCATTTTTCTTTTGCCCTCACGAGCAGCATCTAAGTACTTGCTTGCAAGTTCTGTATCTATCTGACTGCCATCAAATTGCCAGTCGCTATTGCCGACTGTGTGGAGAAGAAGTGTTTTTTGCATAATGTATATTTGTAACCCTGACAGGGTTTGTATTTTTTATTATATATTTTTCAAGCCCTTATCAAAGCCTCAATCTGTGTTTTTATCTCATCAAAAATCCCCAAACCTACCAGTTCTAAAACATCATCTATTTTAGCACACAAAGTTTCTCTACTAAATTGATAATTTGATAAAGCATTTTCGATATCATCTTCTTCTACTGCACGCAGCGAATGAATAAAGCCATTGCGTAAATTCGCCAAACTTTCTAAGGCAATACATATCTTGATAATATCTTGTTTATTAGTGCTTTCCCTTTCCCTTATCTTATAGATTTTTAAGTAGGCTTTTCGATTCGGATTATCTATTTTTATTTTGCTGTTTCTCAGTTTTTCTGCTAAATCGGGTTGCAAACGATTGAGTGCTTGCACCCATTCCCTATTTTCGCCATTATTATGTTTCCAATACCCACCGATATTAGGTAGATAAGGATGCAAAAACAGTTTCATAAAATTTTCGCTAAAAGAAAACATTCTGCCCAAAAAATCGCCCCAATTTTTTTGGATACCCGAAATCTTTGCCGAACAATACATGTCTATTATTTTCGTTTTTTCGTCCGTAGGCAAAGGAAAAATAATCCCCTTTTTTTTCAAAAAACTGACATGCTCTCGCAGCCTGTCATGTTTCAAACTTAGCCGTTTTGTAGCATATTGACAAAGGTTTAGCACTTGTTTATCCGAAATCAAACTGATATCTATCAACTGAAAAGCATAATCTTCCAAATGTTTTTGGAGTTTTTGACGGTTGAGGGTATTCAAAAATTTGGCAGGAAATTCTGAAGCTATCACCTCCACGTCTTCCGATTTTTGCAGTTGCACAAATTTGTCTTTATAGATTTCGATAAGGCGCAAGGTCAGGCTTTGATTGATGGAATCTATGCCTCCCTGCGGCAGCAAATACACTTTTTCAATTTCGGGGTCATCTACCAAGGTATCTTTAGCTTTTGCAAAAAGTTCATACTGTGCATGATAGCTATTTACCTGCTCAAATACGCCATAACTATCAAAATCGGTATGTGCAAAATAGGCATCTTTTTGCAATATCATTTCGGCTATTTCGGCAAAATATAAAGTATCATTATTGTAGTGAAAAGGCTTGATTTTCTTTTCTTTCAACTCTTTTTCTTGGTCAGTAAAAACCAAAATAATACGATTGATAACAATATTATTGGCTTTTATATAATCTACCACAGGCTGCACCATCGGCAAGACAAGATATGGCGCAAACACCTCAAAGGCTTCTGCGATTATCTTCCCTGCCGTTCTCGGCGTAAGGGTATAAAAGTCGGGAAACACAGGACTTACAAACAAAGGAATTTGCTTGTCTTCCCACAGCATTTTTTTGCGTATCTCTTTTCCCTTTGCGGTTTCTATTTCTTCTGCCACAAATTGTAAGGGGAGATGCAAGGGCAAATTTGCAGGAATTTGTACTTCCCTCGAACCTATGGTAATGATTAAAATATTTTTCATAAAAAATGTGTTACTTGATGTCTTAGGAAAGCGTGAAAAATATGTTGTTTTCGCCCTTGAAGGTGTTTTCCACTTCGAGGGAAAAATGAACGGCGGTCGTTGAGCGAAGCCGAAACGCCGCCCGCATTTGAGGCAAAAGCCTCAATATCAAGCAGAAGCCTTGCTTCTTTATTGGGGTCGTTTCGGCTCCGCTCAACGACCCGTAAGGCAATCTAATACTAAAACAGACGCTAAACCTTGTTATGATGGAATAAACTTCTTGCCAAAGTAAATGTTGGTTCATCTTAGCGTTTAACCCACCCGCAAAACTGCCAGCATTTTTGCTGCCCTCCCAAGCGGGCATTTACTGCAAGGCTAAAAGCCTTTTGCATAAATGCCCTCTTGGGAGGGCGTTTTTGTCGAAAGACAAAAAACGGGTGGGTTAATGGCGAGCAGAACGAAACAAAATACTATATTTTATCTCCCAAAAAGGACTTTCGCAAGAAGTCTAATGTGTAATGAGACCAAAGGCAAGCCTAATCACTTGCTCGGTGTGTTGAATAGTCTTAATCCTTGTTATGATGGAATGTGTATTGAAACTTCTTGTATTCCCTACACGCACTCAAAAATACACCGTAGTAAGGTCTTAATCCTTGTTATAATGGAATGTGTAATGAAACCGCCGACTTATCTAAGACTTTGATAGTCAGCAGTTTATTCATCGTTTTTGATGAATAAACTGCTGTATCTACCCCATTTTTTGTACCTTTCGTATATATGATATACATCTGTGCTGCAAAGCCATGCTTTTATTTTGACATTTAGGGTAATGTTTCGTAAAAATATAAGCGCAATACTTCCTTGTCGAGGGCTAAAGCCGCTCGATAAGGAAGTCGCAGTTTGTATATAAAAAGCCGATATGTCAAAGAACGATAGTCATTTTTATCCCTTTTCCGCCATCGGAATAATATTGGGTGTATGGGCTTCAGCCCGTATTGAGCAATTACGGACTCAAGCCCGTACACCTACCAATTTCCAATATCCTTGTTAAAGTAGCTCACAACAATCTCCAAACTTTGGTGTTATGCTTTTTATTCGACGCTATTTAAATCTTCTGAAAGAAATACGTACAACTCGATTATTCTTTACTTCTTCTATTCGCAACAAACATGTTTTTCCTATAATAACATCAGAGTTATAAGTTAAGGAAACTTCTTGTATATTTCCCTCATTCAAATACAGTTTGAATACTTTGGGGTTTCCTTTTGTGTACGTAATTCCTTCGACTTCAAGTTTAGCACATATTTTCGCACTTGTAAATTGCGGTTTCAAGGCTTCTTCCGCAGCAATACGAGCCTTTTCGGCTAATTCTTGTGCCTGTTTTTCGGCAATTATCGCTTTTTCGGCGGCAATTTTTTCTTCCTCAACTCTGCTGTTTTTGGTATCTTCTATTTCTGCTGCTGTGATTAAGGATAGTTTTACAAAGCCCATAGGATAGAACTTGTAGCCGCTGCCTTCTTGCTCAAAAAGAAATTTGCGGGATTTGATATATTTTTTCCCTGCATGTTTTCCGCTCAAATGTTTTTCTGTTTTATCGTGGTCAGAAAAACGCCAATCGCCTGTAATGCTATGAAAACCGCTACCTGCTGCTGTACGTAGGAGACAATAAGCATTATTTGCAGGTATTTGGCTTAATAGTTCCTCAAATTTCCGTAAAACAATATCAGAATTATCCGCTTCAGGGTATTTTTTGAGAAAGTTGATTTCTCTTTCCAAATGTTTTTTTGTATTTGCATTGATGATGGAAAAAAGCCATGCCAAACTACTCGCTGTATTTGCAATTAGTTTGTCTAAGTTTGGGATTTGTATATTCTCATCCTTAATCGCTTTTGCCCAACCGACCTTGATTTCGACATTCAGTGTAGCAAATGTTTTAGGCGGAACACACTCGTAGGTAAATGCAAAACCTTCTTTGTTAAAAATCGAACTCGTATTAGCACCATGTTTCCAACCAGAACTCAATTTCGTTATATCATGCCCCGTCAAGTTCCATGTTTTGGAGCGAAAGAGTTGCGTTTTTCCTAAATG
Organism: Bacteroidota bacterium; assembly: GCA_013298365.1. GTDB lineage: Bacteria > Bacteroidota > Bacteroidia > J057 > J057 > JAAFHL01. The sequence goes on from JAAFHL010000138.1 coordinate 9,469, forward strand.
AATTTCGGCATCACCTATTACAAAGAATTTCATTAGATTATTTTCAATCGCTCCAAAAATCTTTTTTTCGTCCATTGC
>JAAFHL010000138.1:9556-10951 GCA_013298365.1 Bacteroidota bacterium
GAAAATATTTCTTTATCCGAAGAAAACGTAATATTATGGAAGGTATGACGAATATTTTGAACATTTGTAAGATAAGGGGTTAATAGCGTAAACATATTCGCTTTATTATTTGTCTCCAAATAAGTAGTAAACCTTGCCATTTGCTGCCTGTCTTGCCCAATATTTTGCATGAGTTTATCAAAATTCAATACATGAAGTTTTTTTTGTTGGCTATCATAAACATAATCCATGCCTTCCTGCCAACGGTTTTCCGAAGCCCCTCCAATATGCAAAGGCGTAATGATTTCCATTTTGAGCTGATAGGTAGCGTTTTTATAGCGTTCTTGTAACATAATAAATGATAATTAAGAGATGGCAACAGGTAAAAAAATGGCTTTCCCTACCCGATAAATCGGGTGTTTTGTGGTGTTTGTAAAACGTGGGTCTTGGTTTAATAACGCAGGACTTAGGTCTTTTGTCGCACCTATGGTCGTAATGGTTTGGCTTGTTGCTTGTTTGAACAAACTGCCTTCTCGAAACATATAGACATCTTGTTTTTTGAGCGTAGAAAAAGGCTCATTTGTTATCCATCCGCCTCGTTTGATGAGGTCATACGCCGATTTTTTGTCCAACATACCTGATAATTGTGTCGAATTTTCGGGGCAAAACAAGGAGACATTGGTACTATAGGCTGTATTAGTAGGAATAGATAAAGGGATTTCAGCTTCTTCCAATTTGAAAGCACCTTGCCCAACCGTTCTGTCTGTTCCTATTCCATTGTCTTGTAAAATCTCCAAAGCAGTAATTACTTTTTTCTTTACTTCCTCATTTTCCTTATCAAAGTGAAACAAAGCGTATAATCCAGAATTTCCTGCAAAATAAACCCGTTCCATGTAAAACGGGCGAGCATCTTTTGCACCAAACCTGTCTATGGTTACACGAGGATTCACTTCTGAAACCATAAAGTCCTTTTCTATAGGGCTTTGTGTAAGATATTTGCCTTGTACGTATCCAGCCTCCTTTCCAAAACCCGAAAAAGTGGTTTGATTCAAATATTCCGAAAAATACGCACTGTCTATCCATGCAATTTTTTTCACTTTTTTGGCATCAACCATTTCATCATCAGCCTGTTTTGCAGGACGAAAATAAGGCTTTGGGAAAAAATAGACATATTCTTTTTCTGTTCCTACTTTTTGGGTAAAAGGAAACATACTACTAATGGCAAAGCCTGGTTCAGCAGGCACAGCCCAGCCCAAACTACCCCAGATGTGCATAATGGCAGCATATAAAGTATCGGAGTGAATCATTTTTTCACTTTGTGCATAATCGTCTCGCACAGTAGCAATGTGCAAGGGCGTATGAAAATGAAAACGAAAAGCAGAAAGTGTTGCCATTATGCAAGAATTGCAGTTAAAA
>JAAFHL010000139.1 GCA_013298365.1 Bacteroidota bacterium
ACCTATTGTATTTACTTCGTATCAAACACCTGGCAATCGTGAAGGAGGTGATTGGGGAGGTTTGTTGATTTTGGGAAAAGCTACTATCAATGACCCTGCGGGTGAGCGTGTAGGAGAAGGGGGAATTGACCCGATATTGGGCTTGTATGGTGGCACAAATGACCAAGATAGCTCAGGCGTGTTGCGTTATGTACGTATAGAATATGCAGGAGTTGCTTACATTCCGAATAGTGAAACAAATAGCTTGACAATGGCGGGCGTAGGCAGCAAAACGGTAATTGACCATGTACAAGTAAGTTTTGGCGGTGATGATGGTTTTGAGTGGTTTGGCGGAACGGTTAACACAAAATATTTGGTAGCAAACAGTGGCTTAGATGATGATTTTGATACGGATTTTGGTTTCAGAGGCAAAAATCAATTTATGGTATCTTTGAGAGATTTAGATTTGGCTGATGTTTCTAAATCAAATGGTTTTGAATCAGATAATGATGGTTCTGGTAGCACAAATATTCCTACTACAAATCCTGTTTTTTCTAATGTAACTTCTGTAGGTCCTAAAATAAACGCTAATACTACGATAAATAGCAACTACGGACGTGCTTTGCATTTGCGCCGTGGTACTTCTACAGACATTTACAATTCGGCTTTTATCGGCTGGCCTACAGGTTTAAAAATAGAAGGTCAAGCTACTTTTGACAATGTATTGAGTGGTGGTTTGGAATTTAAAAATAACCTTATCGCAGGTGCTGATGTAGCTTTATTGGATTCTTCGGGTGGTGTCTTTGGTATGGCAGCTTGGTTTGCAGGAGGCAATAATGGTGCTTTGACAAATAGCGCAGATGCAATGCTTGTGGACCCTTTCAATTACACAAATCCTAACTTCTTGTTGATGGCAGGTTCGCCTTTGGCGGCGGGTGCAGATTTTTCTGCAAGCAATTTGCAAGGACTTGAAACGACTACTTATAGAGGTGCTTTTGATGCAAAAGTTGATTGGACAGACTGCTGGACAGAGTGGAATTCACAAAATGCGGATTACAGTGCGCCTACCATTAACTATTTTACGGCAACACCTACAATTACAGTTGATAATGTAACAGGCGTATTGACAGCTCCTGCGGGATATGCAAGCTATTTGTGGTCAAACGGTGCAACGACACAAAGTATCACTCCTGCGGCAAGTGGTAGCTTTACCGTAACGGTAACAAATGCTCGTGGTTGTCAAAAAACAAGTGCGCCTGCAAATGTAAGCGTAGGAATTGAAGAAAATTTGAGCTTTAATGCGCTTACTATGTCGCCAAACCCAACAGATGGCATGGTAAATGTCTCTTTTGAATTGGCTAAAAATGAAGATGTTATGCTTTCTGTTTTTGATTTGGCAGGAAAAATGATTGCTTCTCAACAAAATACATTATTGACAGGAAAACATACGCTGAATATCAATATGGCAAATGAAAGTGCAGGTATGTACATTGTAAATATCCGTACAAATTCAAGCCAAAAAAGCCTGCGTCTAAGCGTTATAAAATAAATACAGACTATTTTTAACGTAAAAAGCAAAGGGAGAAGTGATTTTCCCTTTGCTTTTTGGGCTTATGCGCTAAATGTGGTAAATTTTTTCCATTCTGTAAGAATCCGCAGACAAGGATTTTATAGCAAAACTTTCTGGATTCTTACAGAATGGCGTACTTTGGGTAGTATTAAAGAAGATAATTTATCCCGTTCAACGTATAATCTGCGAGAAAAATAAGCCTACATCTTCCTTTTTGCTGTTTTTGTTGTGTAAGCACCTGCCACAAAAGACACAAACAAAGGGTGCGGCGTTTCTACCGTAGAAGAATATTCCGGGTGAAATTGTGCTGCCAAAAAGTAAGGATGATCTGGAATTTCAATAATTTCCACCAAGTTACTTTGTGGGTTGATACCACTCATTTTCATGCCCGCTTTTTCATATTCGTTTCTAAATTTGCTGTTAAATTCGTAGCGATGTCTATGACGTTCTCTAATAGCCGTTTTTTCATACGCCTTAAAAGCCCAAGTTCCCTCCATAATTTCGCAGTCATATTCGCCCAAACGCATCGTTCCACCCATTTGCGTTACATTTTTTTGCTCCTCCATCATATCAATCACAGGGTTTTTGCATTTTGGCGCAAACTCCGCACTGTAACAATCTTTGAGATGCAATACATTTCTGCCAAATTCTACCACTGCTACCTGCATTCCCAAACATATTCCAAAGAAAGGTACATGATTTTCTCGAGCAAATTTCACTGCCAAAATTTTGCCATCTACGCCTCTTTCGCCAAAACCCGGTCCCACCAAAATGCCATCTAAGCCGCCCAACATTCTTTCTGCATTTTCGGTATTGATGTCTTCGGAATGTATCCATTTAATATGCACATCTAACTCTAATTCTGTCCCTGCAATTTTGAGCGATTCGTGTATAGATAAATAGGCATCTTTTAATTCCACATATTTGCCTACCAAGCCAATCGTGATTTCGTCCGAAGGGTTTTTGAGGCGATTGACAAAGTTTTTCCAAGAATTTAAGCCTTTGAGTTCGCCACGAGGCAGCCCCAATTTATCTAAAACAATCAAATCTAACTGCTCTTTTATCAGCAAAAAAGGTACATCATAAATGGTTGGTGCATTGATATTTTCAATTACTGCTTTTTCTTCTACATTACAAAAACGAGCCAATTTCCCTTTCAATTCTTCGCCCAAACGATGCTCTGTGCGACATACCAAAATATCAGGCTGAATCCCATACGACAATAACTCCTTGACAGAGTGTTGTGTAGGCTTTGTTTTGAGTTCGCCTACTGCGGTCAAATAGGGAATTAAGGTAAGATGAATCACCAAACAATGTTGTACACCATGCTCATAGCGAAACTGGCGCAATGCCTCAATATAAGGCAAGGACTCAATGTCTCCCACGGTTCCGCCTACTTCTGTGATAATAACATCATAATCGCCATTGTCATTTAACAAAGTGAAACGTCTTTTAATTTCATCTGTAATATGTGGAATCACCTGAACGGTTTTGCCCAAATATTCCCCTTTTCTTTCCCTTTGAATGACGGTTTCATAAATCCTTCCTGTTGTAACATTGTTTGCTTGCGAAGTAGGCACATTGAGAAAACGCTCATAATGCCCTAAATCTAAGTCGGTTTCTGCACCATCTCGTGTTACATAACATTCTCCATGCTCATACGGGTTGAGCGTGCCTGGGTCAATGTTGATGTACGGGTCGAACTTTTGAATAGTAACACGATAGCCTCGTGCTTGGAGTAGTTTGGCTAAAGATGCGGATAAGATGCCTTTGCCGAGGGAGGACGTTACGCCTCCAGTAACGAAAATATACTTTGCTGTGTGTTGCATTGTGTGAAAAGTTTGGCAAAGGTACGGAAATTTATGTAAAAAGGTAAGCTAATTTTTTTGAATAGGCTGGAAGTTCATTATGTATGAGCTGAAAATAAACCGAAATCTTTAGTTATTTTATGTATATATTATTTAGGTTCTCGCAGATTTTCGCAAATAAAAAGCAGATTTTCGTAGATAAAAGCCCAAATTTGCGAAAATCTGCGTTCTTTGTCTGCGAAAATCTGCGAGAACTTAAAAAATTAAAAATTATATTGACATTTTCAAGGTTCTGCCATTCAAAGGCTGAACAGGACGAGCATTGCTATAAAACAATTTCGTCATTTTGTTGATTTGCATATAAGATGCGGTAACAGGTTTTGACATCACATACCAAGTTACAACTTCTGAACAAGGCGGCGTTGTGAGTGAGCCAGAATAGGTATAATATTTTTGCTCGTCAGAAACCAAATCCATGATATTGAACTCGGCACTGCTACGATAATATAGCCCTTTTTCTTTTGGCAATTTTTCAAATAATTGATTTACCAAAGGGTTTTCATCACCTTCTTTGAACATAATCCCAACTACGGCTAATGCACCTGTTGCTGCATTTTTGTGAACCAAATGCACCTCCGCAGGGTAGCGATTTCCGTCTATGCTATGCTCACTGCCTGCATGAAAATGGAATTGTACCAAGTCATATCTTTGGCTATCTAAGGTCATATAACTACCTGCTGTATAATTATATTGCAAGGTGTGTCCATTGTTATAGATATTTGTTTGCGAGTTTTGATAGCTCATTTGCAAAGGCAACAGCGTAGAATCGGTTGTTGCATTCAAAATATCAATCGGAGATTGCGCCTGACCGCCACAAGGTGCGTAGTCTGTACACACTTTGTCCCAGTGTTCTGCGCCATGTTCGCCATAATATTCCCAATGTACCGCTTCGCAGTCCGCACAAACTTCTTGTTTACAAGCCGATAAAGTCATGATTAACACACTTACAGGCAAGAATAGATATAGAATTTTTTTCATACTAAAAAAATATATAATAAATTAAAAATAAAAACATAATTATAAGTACTAAGGAAAGAGCGAAAAATAAGCTATTAAGGTTGTCCATTCTGTAAGAATATAGAAAACTGATACTTAAATACTTAGCTTTTCTGGATTCTTGCAGAATGGTTATTTTATTTTTTAATCGTTCCTAACATTAAATAACCCTTTTATGCTTATTTTAATGTATGTACTTGCATCTGCGACATCAGCCCTTATCTGCTGCTATCTGCGAGACAAAGGTAATATATATTTTTCGCACCTTCAAAATTTTATTTTTAATTGACGTTTTGACACTTAAAATGCCCTTTTTTTAATGATTTGACATAAAAAAAGGTTTTTTTTTAACTTTTTCGTATAAAAATTTGGATTATATAAAAAAAGCACATACCTTTGTTTTATCAAAATGATTAATTCAAGTTTAGACATAGATGAGAAACTAAGAATTTTTATAAACGGGTAATGGCGGTAAAGTGAATATGCTCTGGGGTGTGATACTTCAGAGCAATTCCATTTTATAAATATATTTGTCCTTTTCACAAAATTTATACACATAAACGGGCTATTTTTCCACAATTTGTTTTATCTTATCGAATAAAAGCTAATTTTGTACCGTGAGAATTGCATTAACACATATATCATCACATTTTGCATTAAGATTATGGGTAAAATCATTGCCATTGCCAACCAAAAAGGTGGCGTAGGAAAGACCACAACAGCCATCAACTTGGCAGCAAGTTTAGCAGCGTTGGAATACAAAACATTGCTCATTGATGCCGACCCACAGGCTAATGCGACAAGTGGCTTGGGACTTGACCCAAATACGATAGATAGAAGTGTGTATGAGGCAATTATTGATTCAGAAATGAATATCAAAGACATTGTGGTTGATACGGCTTTCCCCAATTTGTATCTTGCACCTTCGCATATAGACCTTGTTGGAGCAGAAATAGAAATGCTAGATCTCCCAAATCGGGAAATGCGTATGAAGGAGGTTGTAGAGCAGATTCGCCATGACTATGATTTTATCTTGATAGATTGCTCACCTTCTTTGGGTTTGATTACGATAAATGCCCTCTCTGCGGCAGATTCGGTCATTATTCCTGTACAATGCGAGTTTTTTGCCTTAGAGGGTTTAGGTAAATTGATAAATACCATCAAAATCGTACAATCTAAACTCAATCCAAAATTGGATTACGAAGGCATTTTGCTTACGATGTACGATAGCCGTTTGCGCCTTTGCAACCAGGTTGTAGAGGAAGTGAGACAGCATTTTAGTACCTTGGTGTTTGATGCGATGATAGCGAGAAATGTTCGTATCAGTGAAGCCCCGAGTTACGGCGTACCGATTATTGCTTTTGATGCCAAAAGTACAGGTTCTAAAAATTATATTAGCCTTGCAAAAGAAATTTTGCACAAAAATAAATTGCCGCAAGCCAAAATAGGCACGATTTCGCATAATTGATAGCTAAAACGGGTTCGGAACTTTTGGAAAGTTCTGACCCCGTTTTGCCTTTGTTTAGTGTGGAGAAAATAGTATCTTTGTCCCTCAAACATCTAAGATTATGATAACACGTACATTTGGGTCATTCGCTTTCGATGAAGTAGAAGAAATGTTTAATATTCAGGAAGTAAAGCAACTTCCACTTCTGTCTGAATGGCTATCTGCTTCTCCTGTAGCAAACGATAAGATAGATTTTATATTAGACAAATTTAGCGCTCATTTATTACAAAAAGCCCATATCTGGCAGGAAGACGAGTTAAAAATGTTTTTTATTGGTCCTTTAATAGAGATGGCAGAAATAGGAACAGAAGTGTTTCAAGCTTTTACACAGCGATTTTTTTCCATAAAATTTCAAAACGAAGAAATTGGCGGTAAAGTGGATTTTATGATTGCAAAAGGACGAAAAAATCCTAAACAGCCTTATTTTTGCATACATGAATACAAGCAAGAAGCAAATACAAGTGATGATGCGCTTGGGCAACTCCTTATCGCCATGGTTGCAGCTCAATCGCTCAATGAGATAAAACACCCTATCTTAGGTGCTTATGTAATAGGGCGATATTGGTTTTTTGTAACATTAGAAGATAATAAATATGCTAAAAGTATCTCTTATGATGCTTCGAGCAACGATATTTTTCAAATTTTTGCGATTCTCCAAAAATCCAAAGAGATTATTACAAGATATATCTAAAAGGTGGGTTTTGCGTCCTACTTTCCCCCTACACCCATGCGATTTCTTCGGGCGTGAGATACGCCATACATTGTTTTTTTTACATAAAAGCAAAATAAAACACTTATATTTGTCTTTTATTTCTAAAAACAACAAAAACATGCGCACATTTGGAACATTTACTTTTGAAGAAGTGCAAGAACTATTTTCCATTGAGCAAGAAGATACATTACCTTTGTTAGACGAATGGTTATCTGTCTCGCCTATTGTTCCCGAATTTGAGCGTGAATCATTGTCTCGCTTAAAAACGCATTTACTCAAAAGGGTTTTGTCGTGGAATGAAGATGAATTAAAAATGTTCTTCATTGGACCTATTATAGAACTTGCCAATTTAGAAACAAAAGAACTCAAATCTTTCACACAAAGAACCATAGAAGCAACCATTAATGGCATAAAAGTAGGTGGAAAGGTGGATTTTATGATAGCAAAAGGCTTGCGTACTGCAAAGCCGCCCTATTTTTGTATTCATGAATACAAACAGGAAGCTAATACAAGTGATGATGCCCTTGGGCAACTCCTTATCGCTATGGTAGCTTCACAAAACTTAAACGAAAATAAATTTCCAATTTTGGGGGCATACCTTGTGGGACGGAACTGGTTTTTTGCTATATTAGAGGATAATAAATATGCAGTAAGTAATGCTTATAATGCTTCTGATGATGACATTTTCCAAATTTTTGCGATTCTCCAAAAATCCAAAGAGATTATTACAAGATATATCTAAACCCCATCGCAACTTTAAGGGTTCGGAACTTTTGGAAAGTTCCGAACCCTATTTTTTACAAATCGCTGTAAAAATGATACTGGCAATCCGAGCCGTAAAACCCACCCGCAAAAATGCCAGCATTTTTGCTGCCCTCCTCGGAGGGCATTTGTGGCAAGGCTAATAGCCTTTTGCATAGATGCCCTCCTCGGAGGGCAGTTTTTGTCGAAGACAAAAACGGGTGGGTTTTGCGCCCTACTTTTCCCCCGCCACCCATGCGATTTCTTCGGGCGTGAGGGCATATAGCTGGTACACAAGTTGGTCTATTTCCTGTTCGAGGGAAAGGGTGTCTTCGCCTTTTTCTTTTTTTGCTAATATTTTTTCTGCCAATTCAAAACACCTGCAAAGGCGGAAAAAATGTCATTTCTCCTAATGTCGAAATGACATTTTACGTAACTTTGCAAGTGCTATGAAATGTCATTTTGAGGTACGAAAAATGACATTTCTTTCCCGCTACCCCGCCACCCATGCGATTTCTTCGGGCGTGAGGGCATATAGCTGATACACAAGTTGGTCTATTTCGTGTTCGAGGGAAAGCGTGTCTTCCCCTTTTTCCTTTTTTGATAATATTTTATCTGATAATTCAATAAATGGTTCTTGTTCTTTTTCAGAAATAATAGGTATAGGAATTTGCTCAACATAAATGCTAAACATTCTAACCGCTTTTTCACCTAATTGAACAGATATATTTCTGTAATACCAATCCATTAAAACAGAATTTAAAATGGTAAGTAAAATTGCTAACTGTTTTTTATCATTAGTTGTAATAAAATATACTGTATTATTAAGAAATACAGAAGGTTCTGATTTAGAAAAGGTTAGTTTTTGGCAAATGTCATTATAAACAATTTTCTCCTTTTCAAATTCTTCATGATAATCTGCTGCCCATCTTTGTAAGGCATACCATTCATAACGTATTCCTGTTTCTGCTTTATTTCTTGCAGACAGTTGTTTTTTATAGCTTAAAAGATGTTTATAAATGGCAGGATATTGTTTTTCAAATTCTTTTTCTGCTTCTAATGATGCTCCTTTCACATCATTTCTTTTATGCAAGGGAAAATGCCAAGGAACATAAATCAACCACAAATCTGCAAATTCCGCCTTATATCTTTTAATATCTCTGCCCCTCAAAATGGGCTTAATGATTTCGGCACTTTTGGCATCTTGGGCAATTAGTTCTTCTTTTTTGTTTCCATCAATAATAAAAGCCTCATTAAAACCTGTTAAAACACCTCTATAAATATTTATATCCCAATCTTTAAGCGGTTTTCCAATACGTTCCATTTTGGCTTTTAGGCTTTTTTCCAAGTCATTTGCAATCGTCCAGTTTTCGTCTATTTCAGGATTAATGCGTAGGATTTTATCTTGAAACAAATCTAAATTGCTCACATCTTTTTCTTTGCTTATATCCAAAGCCGCAAAATCGCTATTATACGCCTGCTTTTTGAAAATTAAAAGATTAGAATCTACCGTAGCCTCATCAAAAATGCCACTTCCCAAATCTACCAGTAGTTGAGGTTGTGTATGTTGTAAGAAATAATTGCGGGTAGATTTGCCATAGCCTGCCCGTAGCCATTTATTAGAAGTGATATACGCCAAATGCCCATTGTTTTTTAAGAGGGTATTTCCCTTTTCATAAAATAGGGAATAAATATCGCCTGTTTTTTCATAAGTTTCGTAGTTAAACCTTTTGAGCTGCTCCGAAACCGCTTTCATAGATTGAAGTTGTATATACGGCGGATTCCCAATCACCACATCAAAGCCTATAAACTTCCCATCTGCATCACAGACTTCGGGAAATTCATATCTCCATTCAAAAGCATTATCAAACACCGCCATTTTGCTACGATATTTTTGTTCGAGTGCAGTCGCTTCTGCTTGCAGTTTTTCGAGGCGTTCTATATAGTTTTCATCAAAAGACATTTCCCTTCCCAATGCCAATATTTCATCTTCTTTCATTTTCCATGCTACAAAATCGCTATCATTGGGATTGTAGAGCTTTTGAAAAAAAAGTTTGCGTTTTTGTATTTCTTGTAAAATCTTTTGTTTAGTCGCTTTGTCTTGTACGCCTTTGTACATGGCTACTTGTGCATGATATAAGGGCATAATACGATGTATGTCTTGCCTATTTTTATTGGTAAATCTATTGTAATTGTCATCAATATGTAGCTTGGAAATGAGGGAGTTACCCGTTTTGATGTTGATGTCAATGTTGGGGAGGGTTTGTAGGCGGAGTACCCCCCCCTGCCCCCCCGAAGGGGGGAAACCCTTATACTCCCCCCCTTGGGGGGGCTGGGGGGGGGTAACAGCATAATAATACGCATTTTTGAGCAACTCAATCCACAAACGCAAGCGGCAAATCATCACCGATTTTGGGTTGATGTCCACGCCAAACAAGCAAGATTCGATAAGCATACGTTTTTCTTCAAACAAAGTTTTTTGTACCGTTTGCAGTTGTGGCAGCAGCTTATTTTGCTTGTCTAAGTGATATTCAAACAGGTCATTTGTTTGCGCATCAAGCACAAACAGCTCATCATGTTCAATCGTTATTTGATAGCGCAGAGATTTTCCGTTTTCATCTATCAAAATGCCCAAATCCGATTTTATACAAATCAACTCATTCAGTGCCGAGACCAAAAAGTGTCCGCTACCTACTGCGGGGTCGCATATTTTGAGGGAATTGAGGTGTGCATTTAGCCGCAAAAGGTCATCTTTTTTAAAAAACCGCCTGCAATAAGCCGTTAAATCGTCAAAATTGTCTATTTCCACTTTTTCCTTTTCGGCAATTTTCTGCACTGCGGCACGCCTAAGCGTTTCACGACACATATACATGGTGATATAAGAAGGCGTAAAAAACGAGCCATCTTGATAGCCATTGATTTTCTCAAAAATCAAACCCAACACTGCCGCATTGATAAGGCTTTTGTTGTCTTGCTGCATTTGCCCTTCTTCGGTGCTGCCGAAATTGTAGGCATCTAAAAAAGCCAACAAATAGCGCAAAGTATTCATTTTGCCTTTGAGGGGCGTGCCTTTGTCGTCTTTGAGTACGGTTTGCCCAAAAAGCGAAATTTCTAAACGGTCTTTGAGGTTCGCAATGCTAACGTGTGTGCGTATTTCGCTCTCACTCCTATCAAAAAGGGAGCTATTGAGGTAAGGAATATGTCCGTATCGCTCCACAACTTCGGGGCGGCGTTGGTCTTCGGGAATTGCCATTACCTCAAAAAACAATTCATTCAATATATCAAATTGGTCAATATATTCCGTATTCATAAAGGCATATTTGCGGTCGCCGTTATGGTAGCGAATCAGTTGCGCCTCCAAAAGTTTGAGAAACAAAATACGGTTTAGCCAAGTAATACACAATTCTAATGCAAGGGAAAAGGATTCGTTTTCTTCAAAACTCGGCGGGTTTATTTCGGCTACGCTCAATGAACCCGCCGAGTTTCCTTGCTGCAAAAGGATTTGATTTAACGCATTTTCGAGCAGCGAACCCGATTCTCTGTCGCCTACTGCTTTG
>JAAFHL010000014.1 GCA_013298365.1 Bacteroidota bacterium
TCTCATAAAAACTTAAACCACAAAGTTCACAAAGAAAAGCTAACACAAAGAACACAAAGTAGGCTGTTTTTCTATCCATTTTTGTGTTCTTTGTGAATCCTTTGTGAACTTTGTGGTAAAATTAGCCATTTTTACAAAACTATTTTTTTTATGAGAAAGCCATAGATAACTTTATTGTAAAAAAAGTGGCAGACCAATGACACATACTCCGCAATTATTCCTTTTTTATGGTTTTTAGTGAATAATGCATTTATTTTACATTCCTACCCTTTTTCTCCCCTACAAAAATAAAAAAAATCCCTTAGATTTGCCGCACAGAAAATACAAAATGGTGTTTTTTGCTAAAACGTTATACTTATTTTTTCACAAACTCAATTCATTACACAAACACATATTGTTTCCATGAAATACACAAAGATTTTTTGCATAGCACTTGCAGCGACACTTGCGGTGAGTTGCACCGAAAAAAAGCCGCAAGAAACGGCTGCTACTGCGACAGCAGAAACAAAAAAAGACGATTTTAACTACATCGCCGATATGTTTGCCGACATCAAGGTATTGCGCTATCAAGTACCTGGTTTTGATGCGCTTTCCCTCAAACAAAAGGAATTGCTTTATTATTTGTATGAGGCGGCTTTGAGTGGTCGTGATATTTTTTATGACCAAAATTTTAAACATAATTTGACGATTCGCCGTACTTTAGAGGCGGCTTTGAATGGCTATACAGGCGACAAAAATGCAGAAGATTGGAAGAAATTGGAGGAGTATGCCAAGCGTGTTTTCTTTGCAAATGGGATTCATCATCACTATGGAAATGACAAATTTATTCCTGCTTGTACGCCAGCTTTTTTTGCTACGGTGGTAAAAGGCTTAGATAGCAAAACCTTACCTTTGAATAATGGCGAAACAGTTGATGATTTTGTGGCAAGAATTTCGCCTATCATGTTTGACCCGAAAATTTCTCCCAAAAAAGTAGATAAAAGCCCAAACAAAGACATTGTACAGGCTTCTGCTGTCAATTTTTATGAAGGCGTTACGCAAAAAGAAGTAGAAACTTTTTATGCTGCAATGGAGAAAAAAGATGACCTTGAACCGATATGGTATGGCTTGAATAGCAAGGTAGTAAAGGAAAATGGCAAATTGGTAGAAAAAACTTGGAAAGTGGGCGGCATGTATGGGGCTGCGATTGAAAAGATGGTTTTTTGGTTAGAAAAAGCGGTAACGGTGGCTGAAACGCCTGTGCAAAAAGCGACTTTACAAAAATTGGTAGATTACTACAAAACAGGCGATTTGCGCAAGTTTGATGAATATAATATGTCATGGGTGAAGGACACAGAGGCTTCAGTTGATGCGGTAAATGGCTTTATTGAGGTGTATGATGATGCTTTGGGCAAAAAAGGTTCTTTTGAGTCGGTCGTTTCTTTCAGAGACATGGAGGCAACAAAACGTATCGCTGCGATTGCTTCGCAAGCACAATGGTTTGAGGATAATTCTTCTATAATGCCCGAACACAAAAAGAAAAATGTGGTGGGAATTACCGCAAAAGTAATTACGACAGTCGTAGAATCTGGCGCAAGCGGCACAAGCACGCCGATTGGCATCAACCTGCCAAATGCGGATTGGATTCGTTCAAAATATGGTTCAAAATCGGTAAACTTGGGCAATATCGTAGATGCGTATAGTTCAGCGGCTGTGGGCGGTATGTTGGAGGAGTTTTGTTTTACCCCCGAAGAAGCGGCTCGTGCGAAAGAACATGGTACATTGGCGGGCAAACTGCATACAGATATGCACGAGGTAATTGGTCATGCTTCGGGTATTATTAATCCTGGCATTGGCAGCCCAAAAGAAACCTTGAAAAACTATGCTTCTACCTTGGAAGAGGCGCGTGCTGACTTGGTGGCTTTGTATTATATTACAAACCAGAAATTGGTGGATATGGGCGTAATGCCTACTTTGGAAGTAGGAAAAGCAGAATTTGATAGCTATATTCGTAATGGCTTGATAACGCAACTTACTCGTATTGAGCCAGGTAAAGACATTGAGGAAGACCATATGCGCAATCGTCAATTGGTAGCAGGCTGGGCGTATGAAAAAGGCAAAAAAGACAATGTGATTGAGAAAAAAGTGAAAGATGGCAAAACTTATTTTGTTATCAATGACTACGAAAAATTGCGTGTCCTTTTTGGCGAATTGTTGAAAGAAATTCAACGTATCAAATCTGAAGGCGATTTTGAAGGCGGCAAGAAATTGGTGGAAACGTATGGCGTAAAAGTAGATCAAGCCCTTTTGAAAGAGGTATTGGAACGCTACAAAAAATTGGGCGACAAGCCTTACAAAGGTTTTATACAACCTCGTCTTGTGGCAACAAAAGATGCAAGCGGCAAAATCACTGACGTAAAAGTGGAATATCCTGACAATTTCTTAGGACAAATGTTGGAGTATGGAAAGAATTATTCTTTCTTGCCGAATTATAATTAATATAGGATTTAGGCAAAATATAAACTCCCATAAAAATCTCTTGTTAGATTTTTATGGGAGTTTTGTCTTTTTTGAGGAAAATGTTTATATTTGTAGGGGCAAAAACGGACGCAGAGCAGCGATACCTTATTAAAATACATACTACGGCTGGGTACGAATAGACTTTCTATTTATATCTGGCTCGTTCACCGTAAAAGATTACGCCTACGAGAGTACGCCTAATACTTGCATTCAGACGGGACAAACGACCCTAGGTATCTATGAAAATACAGATAAGCCTATTTTTTCTGTCTTTCCCAATCCTTACATTTCCTTGATAACGATACAGACAAATCACAATCTTAAAAATGCAAACCTAACAATTGGCAACGCTTATGGGCAGACGGTAAAACAAGTAGAAATCATTTCGGGAAAAACCATTTCTTTGTCTCGTGACAACTTGGCAAGCGGGCTGTATTTCATTCGACTAATAGAAGAAAATAAAATCATCGCAGTAGGGAAGTTAATTATTACCGACTGACACTAAAGACAACAGCACTGAACTAAAGCTTGGGGATATCGCAATGACAAGTATTTTATGTAAGTATGAGTTGTTGAAAAACTAACAAAATATTTTAGGGTTAAATAGATGATTAACAAATAGTTAGCACATTTTTTAATTATTCATTTTTAACTATTAATTACTTATTTGACAAATCAAAGGATAAATTTTACGGCAAATCTTGCCACCATGCCAATTCCATCGCTACATAATAGATTTCTCTATTTTTCAATAAATCAAAAATGGGGGTATTTGCGATTCGATAAAAGTCTTTTTCAGTTGTAATAAGTGCCACATTTTCAGGCATTTTGCTTATATCTTCGGGCTGATAAAAATGATGGTCTGGAAAAGGGAAAAAGTCAATCACATTTAGACCAGCCATTTTGAGTTGTGTCAAGAAAAAATCAGGGTTGCCAATACCTGCAAAAACGGTGGCAGAAACAGCGGATAAAGGCTTAGTTTCTTTGGAAAAAAAAGCAGTAGCATTGCCTAATTTTGGACAACAAAAAAAGAGTTGTGTATGTCCGCCAATATAAGGCGCAAACTTTTGTTTGAGTACTGGAATTTGTTTGTTATCTTGTAACTTATTGATTATCAAAATATCGGCTCTTTGCAAAGCAGAAATAGGCTCTCTCAACCTGCCTGTGGGCAACATTTTATCCTCAAAAGGCAGTTTTTGTGCATCTATTACTACAATGTCTTCGTCTCGATAAATGGGAAAATGTTGAAAAGCATCATCTAAGATAAGAATATCAAAATCAGCGATTTGCTTCATTTTTTTTGCGCCCTCTACCCTATTTTCACACACAGCAACCAAGCAACTAGGAAAACGATTTGCTACCAACAAAGACTCTTCGCCAAAGTCAAAAGCATTGCCTTTTTGGGGAATCACTTCCAAAAAACCCTTACTTTTGCGCCCATATCCTCGACTCAAATAGGCTACTTTTTTGCCTGTTTTTAGGTGCTTTTCCATAAAATACATCGCAACAGGCGTTTTGCCTGTTCCGCCCGTAGAAATGTTTCCGATAGAAATAGTATATGCTTCTGCATTTTTGGTTTTCAAAATGCTTGTTTCATATAAATAACGTCTGCACCATACAATTGCCTGAAAAATACCTAAACCGTAAGTCATTTTGTGGCGTATTTTAGATTTCTTGCGTGTTTTTGCCTTTTTTAGTGATTAAATAAGCATAGCCGATTGCGCCGCCTATCAAGACCACAAGCATTTGCGCAGTATGAAAGGCGAGGGCAAAGGTTTTTCCCATATCGCTGTTCATCTTCTCCGCAGCAAAAACATGAAAGGCAATGAACGCAAAAATAATGGCATTATGATATGTACCCATTCCGCCCGGAATGGGCATTGCCATACCAAAAGAGCCTATTACGGTTCCCAAAAAAGCAAATTTTAGGAGATTCACCTCACCAGAAACGCCTGCAATCGGTTCAAAACAATACAAACCTACGTACATCATCATAACATAGCAAGTCCAAATCGCTGCGCTATAAAAGACAAATAATAAAGGGTTTTCTAATTTTCGGATATTAAGGGCAGCATCAATCATTTCTTTCACAAAAGCAATGATTTTTTGCGTAATTGGCAATTCTATGAGTTTTTTACGCATCAAAAAAGCAACAATTAATCCTAAAACGCCCATAATTCCTAGGTAAAAACTAAGGGGTAAGCCCTCAGAAGCCGCTCCTTTTTTAGTGGTAATTTCTGTCCAAAAATCCAGAATTTGTCCATTTGCCAAAACCAAAGAAACCAAAACTAATATACCTAATATCAATACATCTAAGACTCTTTCGGTAAAAACAGTGCCAATGCTCACAGGAACAGGGACTTTATCACTTTGATACAACATCGTACAACGGGCTACTTCGCCAGCACGAGGCAATGCCAAATTGACCATATATGTCATCATTACCGCCGAAAAAGCAGTAGGAACAGAAATGTCATAGCCACTTGCTTTGAGCTGCATACGCCACCTAACCGCTCGCAAAAAGTGACTTAACAACGCAAAACACATAGAAAATAGCAACCAGCTCCATCTTGCTGTAGCCAAATTTGCTTGCGATTCTTCCACAGAAGGAAAGGCTCGGTAAAACAAAAATGCCCCAATTCCTAAACCAATCGAATATTTTAAGATTTCTTTCATGTAAAATGATTATTATATTTTTGTTTATTGCCTCTTTGAATAATTGCAATTCATGCGCAATTATAGCAACAAACGGTTGTTTTCATCAGGAAAAACCATGGCAGGCTCAAATGTTTTTGCCTCTTCGGGCGACATATAGCCATACGCAATAATAATCACAATATCCCCTACATGCACCTTTCTTGCGGCAGGACCGTTTAGGCAAATCACCCCACTATTTCTTTGCCCCTTAATAACGTAAGTTTCAAGCCTTTCGCCATTGTTGATGTTCACAATTTGTACTTTTTCACCCGCAATTAAATTTGCAGCCTCCATCAAAGCCTCATCAATGGTTACACTTCCTACATAATGTAATTCCGCTTGTGTAACTTTGACACGATGTATTTTTGACTTGAAAATTTCTAATAGCATATTATTTTTCACAGATTGTTGGAGATATAGTAGCAGATGCTCACCGATATTTCAGCCTACAAAGGTAGGGATAATAAACTGTTCCTAAAAATATCTATGAAAATCTATTTTTTTATTTAAAATCTTGAAATACAATCCCATCAAATTTGAGTCAATCGCAAAACAAAAATGTGTATCTTTGCACCTCAAAAACAGTTAAAGAATAAGAAGATATAAAAACTAATGCTTGATTTTAACCAAAATTATACGCTGCTAACTGTTCACTGATAACTGATAACTGAAAAATGCAACTTACAGGATTAGAAATATACGGGTTTAAAAGTTTTGCAGATAAAACCAAATTTGCGTTTGATAGCGGCATTACGGGTATTGTGGGTCCTAATGGCTGCGGAAAATCGAATATTGTAGATGCAATTCGTTGGGTGTTGGGCGAGCAAAGTGCCAAGTATTTGCGCTCCGATAAAATGGAAAATGTCATTTTTAATGGCACAAATGCCCGTAGAAAAGCCAATTTTGCGGAAGTTTCCCTTACTTTTGAAAATACCAAAAATATTCTCCCTACGGAATATACAACGATTACGATTACTCGAAAACTGTATCGCTCAGGCGAAAGTGAATATCTCTTGAACAATGTACAATGTCGTCTCAAAGACATTACAGGTTTGTTTATGGATACGGGCGTTTCTTCTGATTCTTATGCCATCATTGAGTTGAAAATGGTGGAAGAAATTTTGACCAATAAAGACCAAGAAAGAAGACGTTTTTTTGAAGAGGCGGCAGGTATTTCTAAATATAAAATTCGTAAAAAACAGACTTTGAAGAAGTTAGAGGAGACAGATGCGGATTTGACAAGGGTAGAAGATTTGCTTTCTGAAATTGAAAAAAACCTCAAAAACCTCGAAAAACAAGCCAAAAGAACCAAAAAATATTTTGAAATAAAGGCAGAATATAAGGTCGTAAGTTCGCAATTTGCCTATTTAAAATTGAGAGATATTCGGGCAAAACAGACGATTATCGAAGAACAAGACCAAGATTTGACCGATACTTTGGGCGAAATTCAAGCGGAAACTGCCAAAAGAGAAGCCCGTTTATCGGAACTCAAAAAGCAATTGATTGACAAAGAACAAGCCGCAAGTGTTGCACAGCAACATCTAAACAATCATGTTCGTAAGTTGCAAACGGCTGAAAGTGAGAAGAATGTCAAAAATGAAAGACTAAAATATTTGCGGCACCGAGAGATTTCCCTTTCTCAACAAATGGAAACAGAAAAGAAACAACTGGAAAAAAATACGGCAGAAAGTGAGATGTTGCAACGCATGAGCGAGGGCAAATCGGCGGAATTGGCTTTGCAAGAAAAAACTGAAAGCGGTTTGAAAGCGGCTTTGGCGGAAATTAAACAGCAAAATGATGCGGAACAAGCAAATTTGAAGGGGCAAGAAGCGGAGCATCGCAGTTTGGAAAGTGAGTTGCGACAGTTGATGCGGGAAAAAGACATGCAAGCCGTCCGACTCAAAAGCCTTGAATCGGAAATGGCGAGGGCGGAGGAAGACAAAAATGCGAGAGAAGGCGATTTAGATGCTTTTTTTGAAAAAGGAGAGCAATTAAAAACAGAAGTGGCGGATTTAGAAGCAAAATTGGCGGATTTTACCGCAAAAAAACAGCAACATGAAATAGATATACATACCGCAGAGCAAAAACATGGCGAAATAAAAGATACAGTTTATCAAACACAAAGAACGCTTGACTCCAAACAAAATGAATATAACTTAACAAAAAGCTTGGTAGATAGCTTAGAAGGTTTTCCTGATAGTGTCAAATTTTTGAAAAAAAATGCGATATGGATAAAAGATGCACCTTTGTTGTCAGACATTATTTCTGCCGAAAACGACTATAAAAGCGTGATAGAGCAGTATTTAGAAAATTATTTGAGTTATTATATCGTAGAAAATCGGGAAGATGCCTTGCAAGCGATTGAGGTCTTGGCAAATGCAAAAAAGGGTAGGGCAAATTTTTTCATTTTATCGGAAATTCAACCCTGTCAGGGTTTAACCCTGACAGGGTTGGGAAAGGCTGCGATTTCTGTGGTAGATATTGCCCCAAAATACAAATATCTTGCCGATTTTCTTTTGCAAAATGTATATATCGTTGAAAGTGAAGCCGAAATGCCTACGGAAGTTCCTGATAAACTCATTTTTCTCCAAAAAGATGGCAAACAAATTCGCAGAAAATATGTACAAAGTGGCGGAAGTGTAGGCATTTTTGAGGGAAAAAGATTGGGACGTGCAAAGAATTTGGCGATTTTGGAAAAAGAGGTCATGAGTTTGCGCCTTGATGTGGATATTCAAAAAAAGGAACTCAATGAATGGGGGCAAAAATGGGAGGCTTTGCGCAAAATCAAATGGCAGCAAGAAATTGAGCCTTTGCAGCGCAAACTCATTGAAAAACAGCGAGATTTGCAGTTTTTGGGAACAAGAGAAAAGGAACATCGGGAATTTTTGCTGCGTGTGGGACAACGAACTTCTTCGTTGAAAAATGAATGGAATACTTTGCGCCAACAAATGTTGGATATTGAACCCGAAATTCAAGGAATGCAAGTGCAGGTAAATCGCCTTGTCTTGGGGCTTTCTGATATTCGAGAAAAAGCACAAAGCCTTCAAAATCAAGTAAATGAAACTTCTCATAAATACAATCAAGCCAATATTGCCTTGATTCATTCCAAAAATGCCTACCAAAATATTGTGGCAGATATGGAACGAAAAGCATCTGCGATTCGCAATTTTGACGAAAACCTAAATCGAATGAAAGGCGAATTGGAAACGGTAAAAAGCGATATTGATGCTCTGATGGAAAAAACGATGCAAGATGATACAGAGATTTTGGAGATGCACAGGGGCAAAAAAGACTTGGAGGAAAAGGTAGATTTTGCAGAACAAAAAGTGGGCGAAACCAAAAACTTCATTCGTCAGGGTGAAGAAGCGATTGAAAATGAGCGAAAAAAACGAGAAGCTGTGGCTGCGCAGCAACAAAAAGTACGAGAAAATTTGACAGAAATTCGCTTAAACATGACATCTTTGCGAGAAAGAATGTCGGTAGAATTTCAACTAAATATAGAAGGAATCGACGAATCTGTTTTTGAAAAGCCTGTAAATCAATACAATGTGCAGGAAATAGAAGCAGCTTTGATGAAATTACGCAATCAAGTGCAAACCTTTGGCGAAATCAATCCGATGGCTTTGGAGGCGTTTGAGGAAATGCAAGAGCGATACAATTTTATCAAAAAACAATGCCAGGATTTGTATGAGGCAAAAACGATTTTGTTGAATACGATTGCCGAAATAGATACGGCGGCGGCAGAGAAATTTATGGACACCTTTACGGCTGTTCGTGCGAATTTTATCAAGGTTTTTCGCAGTCTTTTCACCGAAGATGACACCTGCGACTTGATTTTGCACAGCCCCGAAACGCCTTTGGAATCGGAAATTGACATTATTGCCCGTCCAAAAGGCAAACGCCCGCTTACGATACAGCAGCTTTCAGGTGGCGAAAAAACTTTGACCGCAGTTGCACTTTTATTTTCGATTTATCTCATCAAACCTGCGCCTTTTTGCGTTTTTGACGAGGTAGATGCGCCCCTTGATGATGCGAATATTGACAAATTCAACAACATCATCAAAGACTTTTCCGTTGATTCTCAATTCATTATCGTTACACATAATAAGCGCACGATGGCGGCTACCAGAGTGATGTATGGGATTACGATGGAGGATACGGGTGTTTCGAGAATGTTGCCTGTGAGTTTGGAGATGTTGAATTTGAAGTGATTGAGATTTAAGAAAAATCAGTAATAATCATATCGCCAACTTATCGCTTCGGGCGAGACAAAATTTGGTATTTTGATTTTCTTAGGAAGTTTAGCATAGCTTATACTTTTTTGCAATGCTTCTGAATATTCTACATATCCATTTGGATTAAAACGAATATGTTTGCAGTCAAATAATGCGTGAATATCTGACCTCATACACAAGCCGTTTGCAAAAGTATCACTCCCTTTATGTTCAACAGGTATTATATAGCAAGCCTCTAAAACAATATTCATTTTTTCACCTGTTAAAATACACGTATTATCAAACTTATTTAAAACTTGCTTTCTAAATTGTGCTTGTTGAGGACGGGCATATATTTTTGTTATTACTTTCTGTCGTTCAGTATTAAGTATAACTGGGTTTTCTCTAATATCTTGAATAACAGTATCTAAGTTTAATTTTTTTGTTTTTAAAGATATTATTTCAGCTACTTCAGAAACATATTCTGTGTGTAAAAAGAACTTGTCTATTGCATTTGTTTTGCCCTTCTCTATTTGGCAAAAACCATAATGAGAAAGAAAAAGTAAAAACTCTCTTACCATTCTTTCATCATTGGAACGTGGCGCACAATCTGGGAACTTTGAAACATCTAATTTATTTTTCCGAAAATCTATGATAGTTTTGATATAATCTTCTAAATACGCTTTATCTCCTGCTAATGGGATAACTATTTTTTGCAATTCATATGGCGAAATATACGCTTCTTTTTCTCCAAAATTATCATATAAAAGCTTGATAACCTGTAATATAAGCTCTAATGGTTTTATTTCAAGTTTTATATTTTCCCAATCTGAAATATCTGTTTCTATGTTCAAGTTTGGTAAAGTCAAAGTTTTGATAACGGTGATTGCAAATTCATTTTGCGTTACTTTGCCTTCTGCCACTTTTATGCCTAATGGGGTCAGTTTTATACTCCTACTATCACTATCTAATAGACCTACAGCCTTCCAATATCGGTCAGAATTACGAAATAAATTCCGTTCTCCTGTACGTGCTAAAGTTACTTTTTCTCCCGTTAGCTGATTAGTTTCTCTCTCTACTTTTTCAAGGTCTGCATGAATTTTATCCGTACTTTTTGCCTCGCCCTGATGCTTATACATTGCTCTTAGTACGCCAATTAAGCGTACAGGGTTATTTAATCCTTCGCTGGGTGTTACTTCCGCCCAACGCCACTTATAATTAGCAAAAGGCTTTTTAGGTATTTTCATAATTTGTCGGAAAAAGTTTTGCAATAGCATTAGCTAATTGAGGTGGGACAGCATTTGAAACTTGCCTATACACAGATGTTTTTGCCCCGACAAATTCAAAATCAATTGGAAATGATTGAATAATTGCTGCTTCTCTTGCGGATAATCGCCTTTCGTTATTGGGATGATGATGTACAACAACCCCTCCTTTTTCATCACCTCGTGATGTAATTGTTGGGCAAGGCAGCAGAGGATTTATAACCCTGTGTCCTATATATCCATTAAACCTGAGTTTATATTTAGAAGGTTCATGATTTTTTAAATTATGCTCCTCTGTTGGTTCTGGAATATTTTTTAAGGCTTCTCCTACTCCTACCCATTTTTGGAGTCGAGCTAACAATGTGTTTTCATTTATTTTTTGGTGTGTAGGTTTAGGAGGGAAATTTATCTCTATTTTTACATCTAATCGTTTACCAAAAATAAAAACCCTTTCTCTTGTTTGTGGCACACCGTAATCTGCTGCATTTAAAAGTGCATATTTTACTTCATAACCAATGCTAGCAAAATCATTTACAATCATTTGAAATACAGTACCTTTTCCCAAACTTAAAATGCCTTTAACATTTTCGGCTAAAAAGAATGGAGGTTTTTTATCTTTTAATATGCGCACAAACTCAAGGTATAAAAAATTTCTCTCGTCTTGCTCATTTCGTTTTTGATTGGCAAGGGAAAAGCCCTGACAAGGAAAACCTCCAATTATTAAATCACAATTAGGTATTTCACTTGTTTCTATATCCTTTATATCTTGGCAGACTATATGATTACCAAGATTTTTTTTGTATGTTTCTGTGGCTTCTTTCCAAATATCATTAGCCCAAATAATTTGATGACCAGCTTGTGTAAACCCTAAATCAAATCCTCCAATACCCGAAAACAAAGATACTATTTTCATAATGCTAATTCCATTTTTTCGTGTTCGATATTATTTTTTTGAATTTCTAATCTTGCAAATTCCTCCCCAATTTTTTTTGCAAATAGAACTGCAACGGCATTTCCTATTTGCCTGTACATACTTCCCATAGCTCCTATAAACTCAAAATCAATTGGAAAAGTTTGAATAATGGCACTTTCACGTACTGACATTCTACGGTGGTTTTTAGGATGATGAGTAGCTACATTTCCTCCAGTATCTTTTGCCAAAATAGTAGGAGAAGGTTTATTTGGGTCTGTCTTACGATGCCCTGTAAAATTTCGGTCAGTTACTTTATATTTAGAATAAATATGATTTTTTAGATTATGTTTTTCGTCTGGTTCTGCAATATCTTTTAAAGCCTCGCTAATCGTTACCCATTTTTGTTTTAATATATCAGGCTTTTGCGCATGTGTAGGAACTGGAAATGGAAATCTACCATCAAAAACATCATTTCTCACACCAATAATAATAACCCTAAATCTATTTTGTGGTACACCAAAATCTGCTGCATTAAATACATTGTAATCAACTTTATAGCCAATATTTTCAAAATCATTTATGATTTTTTTTATCGCTTCTCCTTTATCAATACTCGTCAAACCTCGTACATTTTCGGCAACAAAATATTGAGGTTTTTTATATCTAACCAGTCTTACAAATTCTAAGTACAATTTATTTCTTACATCTGTAATATCTCGTTTCAAGTTTGCATGTGAAAAGCCTTGACAGGGAAATCCACCAATAATAATATCACAATCTGGTATTTTATCAGTTGAAATATTCTTTATATCATCACAAACGAAATGATTACCAATATTATGCGTATAAGTTTTGGCACAATCTTCATTTATGTCATTTGCCCAAATTACTTGATGCCCTGCTTGAATGAAGCCTAAATCGAAGCCTCCAGCACCTGAAAAAAGAGATACTACTTTCATGTTTAATACTTTAATGCGTTTTCTGCTTGCAAATATAGTGATTTTTGCATCAAATCTTAGTTTTTAAACAAAAAAAACATTTTTAAATAGGAAAAATTTATTTAGCAACATTTAACCTGGTATAAAGCAACTCAAATCTGGTGCAACTTGCCGTTTGCTTCCTGACCATTTTATTGCAGGTTCTACAATTCCATTTCCCTTTGTCATAGATATTATTTTACTTAGATTTAAAATACATAGAAAAGGGGCTATCTGTTTTTTATGGCTAAAATATTCCAAAGGATTGTTTCGCCATATTCTTTATGTGTCATGCAAAAATCTCATGTAGAATAACAATCCTGCGGAAATTTAAGGAGAAACTTTCAGCCATTTTGCACTTCTATAAGCAACATGTAAACGAGGCCCAACCTTTCATTTCGATGTCGGTTTTCACCGAAAAACTTACCGATAACAGTAAGCAAATTCAATATGTTGCCAAAACAAATCCTTCAGAATGTGTATGCAAAAATACAACATAATTTGCAAAAATACAAATATAGGCTTTCTTTTACAAGATTCATATTTTCAAAAGACTAAGTTTTAGTCCTTTAAAAATAGGGTAAATAAATACAAAAGTCATAAAAAAGAAAATCACTGAACGAAATGAAGCGGTCAGTGAGCAATGTTGAATGATTGAAACTAAATTTGGAACGACCAAAAACGCATATCAACTCAATCAAATAAAAGCCAAAAGCGAAGCCCTATACAAATGGCTTTTTTTGGGAATATAATTTGATTAAATAACTTCTATTACGTGGATTTGAGAAACGCCGGTTGTTTCTATTTGTAGAAAATAGACATTCGCTTTAACACCCGTTAAAGGAATAGAAATCACTTTTTTCTTAGAAACATTATGCGCCTGTTCGCTCACGATAGCCCCTTTTGCATCAAGTAATTTCACACTATACGCCCCAGATTGAGGCACAGCAAAAGTCAAATCTGTTCCTATTTTATGGGTAATTTTGGTTTCATTCGGCATCGTATTAGAAGGCACACCCTTCGGATACATTTTATCGGCGAGTGCCACAATTTCCTCTTTTTTCACCAAAATCTTATCATTGAATGTAGCATTGAAAATGTTAGAACTGAGAATGGGCGAATTTGTAGCCGAGTTTTTGGCGACACAGCGATATTTACCTGGCGCAGTGAGCAAAATCGTAGGCGAGTTTTTCAATACATTTGTTAGCAAAGAATCATTTCTGTACCAAGCAAAGTACATATTTTCGGGCGTTCCACCTACCTCAAAAGAAAGATAGTTGCCAACTTGCATAATTTTCACACTGTCTTGATTGCTGCACAAAAACACATATCCTTTATTTACGTGTTGTTCTACTCCGTCAAAAGTGAACTTATTGTAAGAAATATCAATATTTTCTTTTTTACGGCAATTTGTAAACGAAGGTACTGGACCTGTTAGTTTATTACGTACAGCGTTCAAATAGCGCAACTCTGGCAAATAGCTAAACTCGGGTAGTTTTCCTGAAAGTTGATTATCGTCAAGTGAGATGCGTTGCAATTTTGCCAAACGAGAAAAATCGGGAACGGTTCCTGTCAATTTATTGCGAGAAAAAGTAACAATTCTCAAAACAGGCAGCCCTGAAAAATTAGGAATAGCCCCCGTCAATTTATTATTGCTCAAATTCAAATCTTCTAACTTATAGAGACCGATGAAATCAGGAATTTCGCCAGTCAATTCATTATTAGAAAGATTCATTTTCACTAAGTTAGGTGCAGCAATAGACGCAGGAATCGCTCCATTTAATTTATTGTTAGACAAATTAAACATTTCTAATGATGCAAAACTAATATCGGGAATAACGCCTGAAAGCTGATTTACCGAAAAATCTATCTCTTTAACGTTTTTTAATTCTTCCAAAGGGGGCATCTTGCCTACCAATTTATTAGTAGATAAAAATAGCTCCTCTAACTTGCCCATCAACTGAAAATTAGGAATACTGCCCGACAATTGATTAAAACCCAATCGAAGTACTTTCAATTCAGGTAGATTTAAATCAGGAATTTTACCATTAAGGTTATTTGTTTGTAAATTGAGTGAAACAACACGCCCTGTCGTAGAGAGTTTCACACCCGCCCACGTAGCAACCGCTTGATTCAAATCCCACGTTTTTGCCCACATATTTCCTTTCGTAGATTGGTATAAATCAACAAGCGCCAACGAGTCTGTGGGAGAACAACGTTGCGCAAAAGTGGGTTGCATCATCAATCCCAACCCGATAATATATGTGAAAAGGTATAATTTACTCACGATTAGTTAGCAGTTAATAGTCCATAAAAAATAAAATGAAATGGAATCCAAATCCCCATCGAAATCTTTCAATAATACAAAAAATACATTTTTGCTTAATTTCTTACATCAAAAACTATACCATACAAGTGTCATATATGTACGAGTAGTAGTTAGATACGTAATAATCTCATTAATGTTTCCCTTTTATTTCCCCAAAGATAATAAATATTTGTACAATCCCCAATTATAAACACAAATGTACATACAGTTCTGTAAAAAAAAAAGTTTTTTATATACAAAAAAGAAAAAAAATGATGAAAATGGTTACAATATATTCATTATCAATGTCCAAACATCATTTTTTCTCTCTTGAAAATCAATGCTTTATTTTTTTGACAAATGTTATTCACATCAGACAACCCTAAACAAGCTTTTTTCGTATAATGCATATCAAACAAGGGCAAAGGTTTTCTGGTTTTCTTCACTTTTCGATAAATTCTAACAAGAGCAAGTCCTGTGTAAGAGGATAGGTTTCCAAACGTTTTTCTATCCAATCTGACTTACTTATCCATTCCACAGCGTCAATGTTTTCATCGACTTGTGGCAACAAAAATTGTTTCGAATTTGCGGACATTTTGAACCAATGAGTA
This sequence comes from Bacteroidota bacterium, assembly GCA_013298365.1. Taxonomy (GTDB): domain Bacteria; phylum Bacteroidota; class Bacteroidia; order J057; family J057; genus JAAFHL01. Next base: position 15,485 of record JAAFHL010000014.1, read on the forward strand.
GTTTTAAAACGCCATTTTCCCTTTTTGAGAAATGTATGGTATGTTTGGGATAAAGGAAAAAGGATTTCCATTTCTTGCAAACCTGTTTCTTCTTGTACCTCACGTATCGCAGTTCTTTCTATTTCTTCACCTTTCTCGACGTGTCCTTTGGGCAATGTCCATTTTCCACGGTTGTAGATGAATAAGTATTCACCTTTTTCATTCGCTACAAGTCCACCTGCAACGGTTTCTCGTTTGTCAAACAGGCTACTGAAGTTGCTCCAGAATTCGTTGAGTTCTGTTCGGTTTTCGAACCGAAGATTCACCACCATGTTTTTTTCTCGCCAAGTATCTATTTTTTGAAACTCAAACAACTCTTTTACAAATGAACTTTCACTTTCAGCTAACACATGAAATGTCTGTCCATGAAATGGTTCAGACTTCTCCAGCGCAAGGAGGAACCCAGTCCAATCGAGTAAAGGGTATGCGTAAGACGGATAATCTTCCTTTTCCGTCATGTTCAAACACAAATTATATGCAAAAACTTTCATGCTAAGTTTTTAAAAAGTGTGCCATTTGAGGCAAATTTTAGTTGAAATGTTGCTTTTTTTTAACATCAAAGTCGGGGCGAAAGCTCCGATTTTTTTGTGGCTAAAAATAAAGATTCACAAAAATACGTTTATTTTGAATAAAATAGAATAGAAAAAAACGGGTTTATCGCTATTTCTCAAAAAAAACGTACATTTGCATGTTTTGAGACAGTTTATAAAAAACATGATACAAGCAAAGATATACTTTAAAGGAGCGATTGCCATAATGATGATGGGTTTGATAAGTTGTGTTTCGCAAGAAACATACGATGACATCAAACACAAAAATCTTCAATTAGAAGAGCAGGCACTCCGAGCAGATGGCTTGAATCAGCAGTTACAAGCATATATAGATAAGCATATTCAAGAATTTCATCAAGGGGAAAATATTGTTGTGCCACAATTTGGAGGGCAAACGGTACCTGCTTTTGTATTAGATAGTCAGATTCGGGATTTGCGTATAGAAATCAATCGCTTGAAACGAGAAGGCGAATGGAAAGACAGAACTTTGCGAGAATTACGAGACAAGTGTGGCGACGTAATGCCTGTAGATACAGATGTCAAAGTAAGTGTAGAACTCATTCCGAAAGACAGTGTGAACAAGCTCAAAAAATAAAAACAGCCTTTTCAATTTTTATATCCATGAAAATATTCCATTTTTGTGTTCTTATGATAAGTTTTTGCCTGTTACAAGCGCAAAGACCTTATTATCGTCCAAATACACACGAAATAAGTGTTCAGCCGTTGGGCTTCAACCTTGCGAGTTTATCAGATTATAGCAAAACTACGGTGCGCATTCTGCCAATAGGCGTACGTTATAAGTATCATTTCAATGCTACAGCCGCCGCAAGGGGCGGTATTTTTTACAAGCACTTTAATGGCACAGATATTCAAACGCCTTCTGCAACGCTGAAGATGAACTATATAGAGGCAAAAGGAGGATATGAGCGAGCATTTAACATAAAAAAATATCAGCTTTTTGGTGGCGCAGATGCAATAGGTGGTTTTCGGGAAACAAACAGCACAGGCACTTTAAGGGGAACAAATGTTTACTATGGCTTGGGCGGATTTGTGGGGGTAAAACGCTATTTTAAGGAAAATATTTCGCTTACCGTAGAAAACGACTTTTATTATATTGTACACCCAAAAAAAACAAAAGAAGGTGCAACACAAGGGACGTATAGTGAAGTAGGGACAAATTTTTTACAGGTTTACCTTTCCATTCATTTCAAAAGACAATTTAAAACCTGCGCCTGTGGAAAACCAGGTTCTTAATCTACATTTTACAAACATGAAAAAAAGCCTTGTGATAGGAGCGTCTGAAAAAACAGAAAGATATGCAAATAAAGCGATTCGTAGCCTATTGAGTCATGGATATGACGTGATTGCCTTGGGCAAGCGAACAGGAGATGTGTTGAATGTTCGGATTGAAACCGATAAAAGCGAGACACAAATACCTGATTTAGATACGATTACATTATATATTTCTGCCAAATATCAAATAGAATATATAGATTGGATACTTGCGCAAAAACCGAAAAGAGTCATTTTTAATCCAGGTACTGAAAATATGCTTTTTGCCGAAAAACTCGAAAACGCAGGCATAGAAGTAATAGAAGCTTGCACACTTGTGCTGCTCGCAACAAATCAGTATTAAAAAAATGTTTTTTTTTCATTTTTTTTGCATAGTTTTCAAAAAAATACTATCTTTGCATCGCAATTCAAAAACATTGCAAGGGGCCTATAGCTCATTCGGTTAGAGCACCTGACTCATAATCAGGTGGTGCCAGGTTCGATTCCTGGTGGGCCCACTTCATAATCAAGTACTTACGACTAAAAAGTGTAAGTGCTTTTTTTATTTGCATACAAACGGCTTTATATCCGATATTTCCTACGCCTATTCCAAAAAATAATATTTACGATATTCCTTCCCCCCTCAAAGTATTTGTAGCGACTAAAACGGGTGGCAAAGCTGCGGTTTCTTCAAGACAGTAACCTAAATACCCTTAGGATACAGAAAAGGGCAACAAATTCATATTTTATACTTGATACTTGTCTTTCACTCATTCATAAAACAAGAAATGACAAAAAGAATACTTAAACAGATAAACATAAAACTTAACCCTGAAAGTTGTCACTTTCTGCCCGAATATCTCGAAATACGTCAATCACAAAAAATTAATTACGTTTAAGTTCAATGTTTCAAAACAGAAAATTGCTAATAGCAACAAAGCATCAAAAAGAAAAAGTGATTGCCCCAATTCTTGAAAAGGAATTAGGCGTAAGCTGCTTTGTAGATGAGACCTTTGATACCGATACTCTGGGCACATTCTCAGGGGAAGTAGAAAGAGAACTTGACCCTATTTCAACGGCAAGAGAAAAATGTCTGCGTGCCATGAGTGCAAATAATTGCGATTTGGGCGTAGCAAGTGAAGGTTCATTTGGACCACATCCCTCTATGTTTTTTGTAAGTGTCGATGATGAATTCTTAATCTTTATTGACACAAAAAACAACATAGAAGTTCTTGTTCGAGAAATAAGCACTTCAACTAATTTTAATGGGAAACAAGTTCAATCGCAAAAGGAATTAATGGCTTTTGCAAAAGATATTGGCTTCCCTACACACGGTTTAATTCTTAGAAAGTCGAAAGATGAAAATACGGATATTCACAAAGGAATAAGCGATATTGAGATATTAAAGAAATCATTTGACCATTTTTGCGCCAAATACCATTCGGTTTATGTCGAAACGGATATGAGAGCTATGTATAATCCGACCCGAATGAAGGTAATTGAAAAGGCAACAGATAAATTGGTGCAAAAGATTAAATCTACTTGTCCCAACTGCAAAATGCCAGGTTTTGGAATAACAGACGCTAAAAGTGGACTTGAATGTAGTTTGTGTGGTTCGCCTACTAAGGCTATACTAAGCTATATTTATGTTTGCCAACATTGCCAATTCACAAAAGAAGAAATGTATCCCCATAAAAAAACAAGCGAAGACCCAATATTTTGCGATGTTTGTAATCCATAAAAATACTATGAGTTAAACATAAATAAAAAAGCTCGAGACAGCCTCTTTTATGTTTTATGAAATGCCGCCATCAGTATGGACACTTTCGCAAAATAATGAGCATCTTTTTGTCTTGGACAAAATCCTAGAAAGGATAGTAAAGCAAGATGAAAAATATAGATTGGCAGCAGTCAATGCGTATTTGAAAAATTGGCATTTGAACATAGAAAGCTACGAACAGGTTTCTTCTGAATTAAAAGCCGAAATAGAGGTAGATAGTTATTGCGAGATGATAGGTTATCGGAAATCCCAAGACAAAGAGATTGATTACGTACATTTACAGCAATTATTTTTGAATGACTTGTTTGATGATGATGTGCGCTTTTTTGTAAATGTCTTGCCTGAAAATATAGATGCTTTTTTTGTGCAAGGAAAAATGCCCGCTGTAATTGGGCTTGATAAACAAGTAATTGGCTTATTTTGGTGGAATGATTAGCACAAAAAATATGAATATTCCTTTTCCAAGTACAGAACAAATCCAACGTTTCAAAGAACATGTAGTAAACGTTCATAGTTGGTACAAGCACCTACCTTTGTTGGAAGGCGGGAAATTTGTAGTATATTTGGAAGCCGATTTGGACAGAGAATACCCGACACAGCACCCAAAATTGCCTTTTGGTAATACAAAAGAAGGGTATGAAAAAGCCTTTGGGCACCTGTGTTACATGTATTGCGTCAATGATTTTTGGTATCTTCCCTACAATTCCAAAATCGTGAACGGCAAACGAATAGAAATTGAAAAGCCTATTTTTTCTCCTAAACAGATGGAAATCTGCGGTTTTACCTTATTCCCTTTTTGTCATGAGGAATTTGAGGTTGGCTATTCTAAACACAAAGAAGCGATAGAAAAAGTCGCAGCAGGTTATCCACACCCAGAAGCTGAATTATTATTGGCGTGGCACAAGGAATATTGCAACATAGAAGATGCGGAAAATCGGGGTTTTAATTATTTAGAACATAAATTGCTTTGGGTAGAAGAACAAGAAGATAAAGGAATAACTATCACAGAAAACGACCTTCCCGAAAAGCTTCGTCCCTATTGGGCAAGCAAAAAAAGAAGGTATGATTGTTTGAAAGCATTACAGCAAAAAGAAGCACAAAAAGTAGAAAACGCCATTCATAACATGTCTGCCATTTAAGCAGCATTAATGATGTTACTAGGGACAAAACTAGCGATAAAATCGGGATTAAAAAAGGAGATAGTTTTTTTCGTCTAATTTTAAAGCCTTTTTGAAATAGGATTGTGCCTTGAAGATACTTTTGAGGTCAATGAGACTAAGTTTAGAATTGCTGAGTTTAATAGCCCATTGTTGTTGCCAGATTTTGGCAGTAAGTAGTGTGATAAATGCAAGATATTACTTTGTTTTATTTTTGGTTACTCAAAATTAATGCTTTTTTCAATGTTTTTTCCTAACTATACGACAGTTTTTTGACTAAATCATTAAAGTCGCCATTTCCCGTTAGGAGGTAGTGTTGAATATCCTCAAACCCGAGCTTAAAAATGGCTATCTTTTTGAAACCATGTTTGAGGACTTAAATATGCTTTACTTGATGTAAATAAATCCCATTTAAATAAGCCCAAATAAAGGATAAAGCAATGAGATAGAATAGTTTATTTAATGCTTCAACAGATTCAATATGCGTATCTTCGAGATAAAAACCATTAGATTTAAGTGCTTTAAACATCGTTTCAATATTTCGGCAAGCTCAATAACCGTTTGCCATCTTTTGGCATATTGAGTAAGTGCTTGCTTATCATGTTCAAAAGCCGCAACAATGAGTAATTCTGGCTTATTTTGGTCATTAATAATTAAAAATAATTTATGTTCATAAATATATCTGGAGGCGGATAATATCATTTTATCATTGATATTCAAGTGTTTAAATAATTGTTTTGCCGAAATCTCGCTGCCTTTATGCATCAGAATAGCATTATTTCTTATACGAATGTATATTTTTATTTTTTTACTTTTCAAATACGTGAACCATTCATTTCCGATAAATTCCCTGTCGGCTATTAGACATAAAACCCTGCTAAAGCCAAAGAGCTTTTCAAAACTGTTAAGCAAACCTATCCTTTCGGCTTCACTTGAAACGCCATCTTTCCCATTGCCCTTATCATCATTCAACAAACTCCAAAATAAGGGTATCGCAATGCCTTCATATGCAACTGCTAACATCATAATATTATATTCAAACCGCCCAAATTTCCAACTCGTTTTATCCAATAATAAAATATATTGCCCTTTATGGGGTAATAGCTTCATTATCAACTTGCTTATACTATCTAAACACCAATTATACATACTGTTCTATCATGCGAATATTTGACCATTTTGTTGCCTTATTATCCATACCTAGACCCAATTTCCCAAAGTTAATACTACCTACTTTGATGCTACTGGTCATAAATAAGACTAAAAATTTGATAAACCATACCGAGCTTTTGGGTAGATTTTTTTGCAAAGTTAAATGTAACTCGCTATATTTGTCGTGCAATTTTACTGTGTATGCCATAAATTAAGGTTTGTGATTATTCCCCAAATTTATGGCATTTTTTTGTGTCTTACAAAAACTGTCGTATAGTCATATCCATTTGATTTGATGTGCTTAAATAAAGTTTCAATAGCGAATCGTTTTTTGTAATATCTACATGCCATTTTAGCCAGTTCTATATTTGTTATCAAGGGAATAGGGTCTTTATAGTGCTTTCCTTTCCACAAAATGGCATGACTATTATTTAGCCCAAACGAGGTAAACCCACATTCCAAATGGGCATCTATATGGAGCTGTGATATGGGAAAAGTGTCACCTATATGACCTACTTTGCGCTCTAATGACGTGCGAAGTACATGCTCCCATTTCTTGGATTCAATGAACTTTACCCACTCTTCCCCGTCAAATTCACCAGCTCCTAAGATAACAATTTTTTGTTTGGCTATTCTTGCTATAAAACCCACAATAAATAGTTGATAATGAGCTGTATAATTCGTCCATACTTCGGCAAGTTCAGTAACCATTTACTCATTAACCAACGTTTTGCTTGCTTTAAACGACTCTCTTTTTCTCGAAGACTTTCTTCAACTTCAGCTAGATTATTCCCCTGCGTTTCTAAGGAACAGTTCATGCCGACAATTGTCGAATAAATCATACCTATTAAAACCTCCTATGACATTTTTTGTGGTTTTGCTTTTTGGTAGGGACAGGGCATTGCCCTGTCCCTACCAAAATGCGGCATTGCCCTGTCCCTACCAAAATGCGGCATTGCCCTGTCCCTACCAAAATGCGGCATTTTAGATGCCTTCTACAAAAAATGTCAAAGAACCACTTTTTTTTTATATCTTTGTATAAATTTTTCATGGGAGATGCTAAGTGCAGAATTTCGTACTTCAAATTTAGCACTCCCTTTTTTACTGTACAACTTTGCCCTATAATAAATAGCTTATTTTCAGGTATTTATCTTTTTAGCTATTTTCCAACTTTTTCTCTACATATGTTTATTCTATTTGTGTACGGCTATAAAACGATTTTAAACAAAAATACATACTTGCATTAAAAAAGTAAAAAAACTTTTCGCCTTTTCATTGCGTTATTCCAAAAAAATACAGATATTTGCCGCTTGAAAATGCGTTGTTTGTGAAATTGATTAGTAATCACTTTCCACTCTCAACTTTCCACTCTCAACTTTCTTCTATATGAGCAATAAACTTTATACTTTTCGAGATAAGTTCAAACCTACGTTCTTTCCGCAACATCAAGATGCGATTTACCGCCGTTTGGAAGATAAACATACAAGTGTGGAAATTGAACATGACCCACTTGGTACAACGATGACCTTAAACTTGGGTCCTCAACATCCCGCTACACATGGCGTTTTGCGTTGTGTGTTACAGGTAAATGGCGAGCGTATCATGAAGTCGGTGGTAGATGTGGGCTATCTGCATAGGGGAATAGAAAAACTTGCGGAAAATAAAACCTACCAAGAGTTTATGCCCTATACAGACCGTATGGACTACCTTGCGCCTTATTCTACAAATGTGGCTTGGTGTCTTGCGGTAGAAAAGTTGGTGGGAATTGAAGTGCCACACAGAGCACAATGGATTCGTACAATCGCTGTAGAACTGGCTCGTATCTCTGCCCATATGTTGTGGCTTGGTACAATGGTCATGGACGCAGGAGCGATTTCCATGTTCCTTTGGACGTTCCGTGAGCGTGAAAACATCTATGACTTGTTCGACAAAATAACGGGCGTTCGTTTTACGGTAAGCCATTGTCGTATTGGCGGTATTCAGTTTGACTTAGACGACGATGTGCGTCAAGGCATTATCAACTGGAAAGAACATTTCAAAAAAGAGTTCAGAGATTGGAAAAAACTTTTGACCAATAATGCGATTTTTTATCGCAGAGCTTTGGGTATTGGCGTCATTACCAAAGAAGAAGCGATTGACATGGGTTTTACAGGTCCAAGTTTGCGGGCATCAGGCGTAGCGCATGATATTCGTATTTTTGAACCTTATATGGTGTATGATGAAGTAGATTTTGACATTCCGATTCGCACAGAAGGCGACTCTTTTGCTCGTTTTCAAATACGTATGTCAGAAGTAGAAGAAAGTCTTAAAATTCTTGACCAATTATTGCCCAATATTCCAAAAGGTGATATTCGTGCCGACAATGCGAAACATACGTATGCTTCGAAAGACGAAATTTACTACTCTATGGAGGGTATGATTCACGACTTTATGATGACTGACATGGGCGTTTGTCCCCCAAAAGGCGTAGAAATTTACAGTGCAGTAGAATCTCCTAAAGGCGAACTTGGCGTACATTTGAAATCAGACGGAACAGGTTCTCCTTTGCGTTGCAAAATCAAATCACCTTCTTTTGCGAACCTTCAATTGTTGGAAAAACTCTTGGAAGGTAGCATGATTGCCGATACAGTGGTTTTGATTGGTTCGATTGACCCTGTAATGGGCGAAGCGGATAAGTAAGCATTCATAGAAAATAAAGATATAAACCGTCTCAGAATATTCTGGGTCGGTTTTTTGTTAATTATCATATTTATATTTCCACATACATCATACACACACATCTCCATATTATTTCCTTCGACATTCCGTTTCCAGCCAACTATGGCGGTGCGATAGATGTCTATGCTCGTATTGTGGCTTTGCACAAATTGGGGCAGAAAATCTGGTTGCATTGTTTTTATTCGGATAGAAAAGAAGCAAACATATTGGAAACCTTATGTGAAAAAGTTTTTTATTATCCCCGTAAAACAGGTCTTTCCTCTTTGCCGATTTTCACGCCTTATATGGCATATTCTCGCAGAGATAGCGATTTACTTACTATTTTGAATCAAGACAATGCCCCGATATTATTTGAAGGCTTGCATACTTGTTATAGCTTATTTTTTCTCAAAAATAAGAAAGAAAGGAAAATTGCTATTCGTATGCACAATGTAGAGTGGGAATATTATGCACTTTTAGCGGAGGCTGAACCACATTTTTGGCAGAAAATATACTATAAGTGGGAATGTTTTTTGCTAAAAAAATTTGAATCTGTCATAAAACTCGCAGATATAATTTATACCATCTCTCCCAATGATACTTTATACTTTTCTCAACTCCACCAAAAGGTTCATTACCTAAGTGCTGCACATTTGTTTGAAAATGTTGAGATTATGGAAGGGAAAGGCGAATTTTGTCTGTATCATGGCAATTTAGCTGTCGCAGAAAACCATCAAGCAGCTCTTTTTTTGGTGGAAAAAGTTTATCCACATATCCACATACCTCTATATATTGCAGGTGCAAATCCTCGAAAAGAACTGATTAAAAAAATCGCTCAATATCCTCATATTCAACTAGTTGAAAACCCAAATGAAGCCCAAATGAGTCGCTTAATAAAGGAGGCACATATCCATATTTTGCCTACCTTTCAAGCGACAGGCATCAAGCTCAAATTGCTAAATGCGTTATATAATGGGCGATTTGTAATAGTAAACCCAAAAATGGTTGAAAATACAGGTGTGGAAAACATATGTATTGTATGTGGAAATGTGGATAAGTTTCAAACAGCGATAAAAAAATCTTTTTTGCTTCCTTTTTTGGCAGCAGATATTGCACAGCGAAGGCAACAATTAGACAACTTATTTTCGTCCGCAAAACAATCGGAAATTTTGACGCTTTTCAATGATGATATCTTGGATTAATCAATATTTTTGCCAAAATAAAACTGCTCCCAAATTGAATTACCTTTTAAAGTTTCTGTTTGTCCTCCTTTGGAAACCTGCAAAGTAGCCTCACCTGATATGCGCAAATACGTAGGATTAATTTGGAATAAAAGCGCAAGTTTTTTCTTCAAACCCTTCAATATATTGATAAATTGTACTTTTTCGATAATCTCTTTTTGATGCAAGGTTAAAACATAATCTTGTGTAGGTGAATCATAGTTAAAAATAAGTTGCTTATACAAAGGACGCTTAGTAAATGGCTCAATTTCTCGTTGAGTTGGGGCAAATTTCATGTATTCAATGGCACTATCTGCCAGTATTTCGCCATTTTTTGCCACCATAAAAATGGGCGTATTGGTATATTTAAACCTTTTTTGTGCCACAATTTGGCTCGCAATTACTGTATATTCTCCCAAATCGACCCTGCTCCAGTACCAGTGATTCATCAATTTGTACATATTTTGATTCCCCCAATTATGGTCGTGGTAGCCTGAGCCTGACACCTTTTCAGTATTATTTTGGTAGCGAAGCGTGCCTTCTATTTTTCCTTTGGGGACAGAAGGTAGCCAAGCAAAAAAATGCCTCTCTTGTTCCCCAAAAAAGATGTGTCCCGTACCAGGTCGCCAAGCAGGTACTTCACCCACCAAATTCAAATTTGCTTGAATATCAGGCAAATCTAAATGTATTTCATATCGCTTTAAATCCCCTTTGACATATGATTTCCCCATGATAACCTCACATTTTTCCTTAGCAAAATGACACTCTGCTAAGGGAATCTGATAGTAGTTTTTAAAATTAAATCCATTTTTCTTTGTTATAGATACTGTGATACAAGGATTTGGATTTGCCAAAGCCACTTTGTGCATGGGTTTGGTATAAAAAACTATCACAATTTTGCTACTATCCGCCAAAATCGCATCAAAATACCACCATTCAAAGGTGTTTTTATCACCGCTTGTTCGCATACCATCTTCCCATATTTCTATTTGACTTTTGTTCATGCCTAATTGTTGGAAATGACGGTCTTGAATCCCTAAAACAACGCTTTCTTGCGCAAAAAGAAAGGTTTGTAAGAATAGAAAGAAAATAAAAGTGATTTTTTGCATAAAATATTGTTTTGTTTCACGCAGATGAACGCAGATGATAGCTGATTTCGCAGATAAAAAACTATCAGCTTTATCAGCTATCATCTGCGTGAAATTAAGTAATTTTAACTACCTTTGCGGCTTGAAACAGTTATCAAAACGCACTGATGACTGCTAACTGTTCACTGATAACTGATTCTATGGCTGATTTTTTAACAGAAATAAAACGCCGCCGCACGTTTGGCATCGTTTCGCACCCTGACGCAGGGAAAACAACATTAACCGAGAAATTGTTGCTATTTGGGGGCGCAATTCAAGAGGCTGGAGCTGTTAAATCCAACAAAATCAAAAAACATGCGACTTCTGACTTCATGGAAATTGAGAAGCAAAGGGGGATTTCTGTGGCAACTTCTGTGATGGGTTTTGAATATAAAAATATTAAAATCAATATCTTAGATACACCTGGTCACAAAGATTTTGCAGAAGATACCTATCGCACTTTGACTGCAGTAGATAGTGCGATTGTGGTGATTGACGTGGCAAAAGGCGTAGAGGAACAAACCGAAAAATTGGTGGCTGTGTGCAAAACTCGCACTACCCCCATGATAGTGTTTATCAATAAATTGGACAGGGAAGGAAAAGATGCCTTTGATTTGTTGGACGAAGTGGAGCAAAAATTGAAGATGAAGGTTTGCCCTTTGAGTTGCCCCATTGGTATGGGTTCTACTTTCAAAGGTGTTTATAATTTATACGAAAAAAAGTTGGTGCTTTTTGATTCACATGGCAAACAAGAATTAGGCGAAGTGGTTGAATTTGATGATGTATATTCGCCTGAATTAGAAGATATTATAGGTGAAAGGGCTGCCAAGCAGTTGCGAGAAGATGTGGAATTGATAGAGGGCGTTTATCCCCCTTTTGATGAAGAAGAATATTTGGCAGGCAGATTGAATCCCGTATTTTTTGGCTCGGCGGTCAATAATTTTGGGGTAAAAGAGATGTTAGACTGTTTCATCGAAATTGCGCCTTCACCTCGTCCAAGTCCTACAGAGGAGCGCATGATTAAGCCTACAGAAACGAAATTTACGGGTTTTGTTTTCAAAATCCATGCGAATATTGACCCAAATCACAGAGACAGAATTGCCTTTGTACGGGTTTGCTCAGGCGTTTTTGAAAGAGGAAAAAATTACTTACATGTTCGCCACAAAAAGCAATACAAATTTGCGAATCCTACGGCTTTTATGGCAGACAAAAAGGACATTATAGATGAGTCTTATCCTGGCGACATTGTGGGTTTGCACGACACAGGCAAATTTGTCATCGGTGACACGCTCACAGAAGGCGAAATATTGAAATTTACAGGGATTCCAAGTTTTGCACCAGAGATTTTCCGTTATGCCGAAAATGGCGACCCGATGAAGGCAAAGCAATTCCAAAAAGGCTTGGAGCAATTGATGGACGAAGGCGTTGCGCAGCTTTTTACGGTAAAAATGAATAACCGTAAAATCATTGGCACCGTAGGACCGCTACAATTTGAGGTAATTCAACATCGTTTGCTGCACGAATATTCGGCAGCTTGCCGCTACGAACCTGCCAATTTCTTCAAGGCTTGTTGGGTTTCTTGCGATAATCCCGCAGAATTAGCCGAATTTAACCGCCGCCGTTCGCAATATATGGCAACCGATAAGCATGGCAGAGATGTTTTTCTTGCCACTTCGCAATGGGAACTCAACGCCGCAGAAAAAGCGTTTCCTGATATAAGGTTTCATTTTACTTCGGAGTTTTGAGGCACATAAATATCCAAAATTTACCCGTAGATTTACAAAAAATCTACGGGTAAATTGCTAAAAATGCTTGTAGTGAGCTATGCTGAACTTAAATGATGAAAGAAAAAAGCCTTAAAAACTCATCAAAAATGGGTCTTCTAACATTTCTTTCAAATCTCTCAAAAAACGGGCGGTATCTGCGCCATTTACGGCTCTGTGGTCAAAACCTACTGTCATTTGCATGATTTGACGTGGCTCAAATGCTTGTCCATTCCAAACGGCTTCGGTTTGTGCTGCGGTTACTGCCAAAATCGCTACTTGTGGTGGATTGATGATAGAAACCATATGCGTGCCACCAATTCCGCCAATATTGGAAATCGTAAAAGTGCCACCGTCAAAGTCATCTGCCTTGTTCTTCTTGTCTCTTGTACGAGCCGAAAGTTCTGACAAATCTTTGGCAATTTCCGTAAAACCTTTTTTATCTGCATTTTTAATCACAGGCACCATCAAACCTCTTTCTGTGTCCACTGCTACGCCAATATTTACAAAATCTTTGAACACAATTTCGTGGCGTTCCATGTCCACACTACAATTGAACGTAGGATAGCGATGCAATAAAGTCGCAACGGCTTTGGTAATAATCGCTGTCAAAGTCAAAGAGCCGCCTGCACTTTTCACACGCTCCTTATATTGCTGACGCATTGCTTCCAACTTGGTGATGTCTGCTTTTTCGGAAATCCAAGCATGTGGAATGGTTTGCCAAGCATAACTCATGTTTTCGGCAGTTGCCTTGCCAACATTTGACATGGCAACAACCTCTGTTTTTCCATATTTGGAGAAATCAGGAAGCGGCTTGTGGGCAATGCCACCGCCAGCGACCACTGTTGTTTGCGGCTTTGCCAACTGCGCTTTTGCATATTCCAACACATCTTCTACAAATACCCGACCCGATGGCGAATTGCTTTTTACCAAATTAACATCTATGCCTAAAGACTCCGCACGTCTGCGAGCAAGGGGCGTGATGTGTGTTGCTTCAACCTTGCGAAGGTCTTCAACCATTCGCAGGGTCGTTGTGGGGGGCGTTACAACAACTGGCGCAACCTCCATTTTTGGCATTTCAGGTGCAACTTGTGGCGTTTCAACCTTTGGTACTTTAGCTAAAGTAGCCGCCGCTGTTTCAATCACAAACAGCACCTGACCACCATTTACCTTGTCGCCTTTTTTGACATTGATGGCTTGAACCGTACCAACTTCTTCGCTGTTGATGTCCAAATCTACCTTATCGGCACTGATACTCGCCAAAACGGTGTCTGCATCTATGCTATCACCGATTTTTACGTTGATTTCTGTAACACTGCCTTCGGCAAGGTCTGTGGTAAGTTTTATTTCGTGTAACATTATTGTTAGTTTTTTATGATTAGTTTTTGGGAGATAATATAGATGTTATTTTACAACAAAAATAATGTCAGAAAGAACTTTAAATTCTTCATTTCTATTTTTGTAACGAAAAGATATTTTTAAATCTTCTATTTTTTTGTTTTTAAAATGGTTTATTACTGTGTAAAGTAAGTTTTTCAATGTTTTACCACTAAGAAACAAAGAACACAAAGAGTAGAAAACCATATACTTAGTGTTCCTTTGTGTCTTAGTGGTTTCATAAAACTATTTATTTTACAGTGTATATAGTTTTATGACTACAAACAAACAAAATTTCTTGACTTCCTGCAACACTTCCTTTGCCACCTCTGCCATTTAGATATGTTTTTGTCTCCACTCGAACTTGCTTATATTTTGCAATAATGGTAGCAAGTTCTGTAACATTTGGGTAACTT
>JAAFHL010000140.1:0-10201 GCA_013298365.1 Bacteroidota bacterium
AAAGAATTATCCACCAAAGTCATCCAGTTATTCACAGCGTCCCAAGTCCCAAGCCATTGATTGTCGGATAACGTTACACCAAAGCCGCCACTGCCACTTTGTAGAAAAATAATGCCATTATTACTCAACACATAACCAAAAGTATGAGTATCGTTCATGATATTGTTTTCAAAAACGGTAAGATTATTGATCTGCGAAAATTCAATTCCATTTAGCATTTATGCGGTTTCATTGCAACTAACCCAAAGTAAACTATTTCCATCTAATATTATTGACCTTGTGTTAGGTGCAGTTGCACTAAAACCCGTTACTCGATTATGATTGATTGATTTATTCATTCCCCCACAACAAGCAGCAAAACCAAGACCATTTGTATTAACCAAATTAATCCCAAACTGATTGGGTGTTCCCCCTAAAATATCCTGTACCAAAGTAATATCATTTTCTTCAATGAAAATTTGTCTTTCAAACCAAGTACGTACCAAAATGCCTCGATATACATCAGAGATTAGATTATTATTCGCTTGAATCATCAAAGGGGGAACAAAAAAACCTGGGGATATTCCTACTATTGGCGGGCTACCCATAATGCTTATTGCATTTGATATATATTCAGTAGTGGTGTTTGCCAAAATAGGATGCGGCTGTATAATGTTACGATTTGCTATCATATCACCTGAAAACTGACTACCCAAATTGCCATTTGGTCCAATAATCGTAGATAGTGTACCAAACAAACTTATTCCATTTGCCACATTATAAATCGTGTCCAAAGATATATCATGTAACAAATAATAAGAGCTACTTGCCCAAACCCCAAACTCACTTGGAGAAACGCCTACGGGTTGTGCAGAAGATTGTGTGCCACAAAAAAGGCTATTATATACCAATAACTCATAATAATTTCGGGTAAATATGCCTCTTTTACAATCATAAAACCTGTTATGTGTGCCAGTACCGCCCAAAGGTGCTACGCTACATCGTGAGCGTAAATCCGTATGTGCAAATATCCCACAACCGTCAAGCAAGCCTAAGCCGTTATTTACGCCTAAGATACTATGCTGAAACACATTATTTACACTTGTAAAGTTGGCATTCCATGCCTTTATCCCGAATGAATGTAAATCTATAACATTATATTCTTTGGGTAATAGACTTCCGATAAGCATTTCGGAATAAGAAGGAGTACTAAAAGGGGTTTGTGTATCGCCTACGTAATCTAAACGAATAGCCGTTTCTGGCATAAAGGTGGCATAAGGAGGTTTTAAGGTAGTAGGTAAATATACCGTTTCGTCTATATAGGGAGACTCCAAAGGAGAAGTTATAGGATTATTAGGGGCTTTTAATGCAGCAACTGTCAAGCCTGTAAATACAGAACCTATTGTGCGACAAGTAAATACACAATCTTCTACTCGAAAAGGATAAACCCCTCCTGTAACATCTAAATAATATGCAATAGACAAACCCACTCTATTCTTATTAAAAATACTATTTTGAAGAAATATTTGTGAAGTAGAACCTGGTAATGAATTAAAATTTGTTGATACCGCAATAATAGCATCTTCTATTTGGCTATTATTTAATATCCTTAAACTGCCATCGCTAAATACCGTTATGCCTTTCCACATATCGTTACACGCATGAAAATAACAATTAATAAGGGTAAATGTACTCCCCGCAGGTACACTAATTGCCACATTTGAATCTATCAGAAGTTCTACGCCTATCAAAGTTACTGCACCACTGATAGCAACATTATTATTCAGTGCATATATGCCTCCTGTGGTATTTGTAGAAATAAATCCCGCAGGAAATTCCTTTATAGGGGTTAGCCCATTACAAGCCATAATTTTTAAAGGTTGCAATGGCATTTCTTCTTTTATTTGCCTAATTTTGCTATCTACATTGAAATTATCGGCGTTCTCATGTTCTGTTAAAGCCTCTGAAAAAGGAATATAACAAATTTTATTATGTAACTCATTTTTAATAAATGACTCACATAAAGGATTAGGTTTGGCGAGTAAGGCAGAAATGCCAAACATCAAACCAAAAGAAAAAAATACAATAATCTGTTTCATACCTACAAAATTATCTCGCTATTTAGGCAGAAAAAATAAAATTCCAAATATTTTCTGTTTTTTACAAAAAAATATCTATTATGAAACTACTTTAACATACTTATGCCATTGTAAATTAAGTTTTTTTATATAATTTTACTGTTTTAAAATACACAATTTACGCAAAAAATCTTAAAACTTTCTTAACAATAGATTAAGTAGATTATTTCAAATTATAGCCTCTATGTTATTCCTACTAAACTTAAACCACTTCTTCCATTTCGGCTAACTGTTTTTGATAAATACGACTATAATAGCCGCCTTTCGCCAACAAACTTTCGTGCGAACCTTGCTCGCTGATGCTTCCATTTTCGATGACTAAAATATGGTCGGCATCTTGAATACAAGAAAGCCTGTGCGCCACTTGAATCACAGAAGTTTTTTTATTTTCACTTCTAAAACGGCGCAATTCCGCCAAAATACTTTCTTCTGTTTGTGTATCTACCGCAGAAAGCACATCATCTAATATCAACAGTTCGGGCTTGCGCATCCATGCTCTCGCAATAGAAATCCTTTGTTTTTGTCCGCCAGAAAGATTTACGCCTCTTTCGCCAATCTCGGTTTGATAGCCTTCGGGAAAAGCAATAATATTTTCATGTACTGCCGCTACCGTTGCCGCTTTTTCCACTTCGGCTTGTGTGGGATTAAGCGTGCCAAAAGCGATATTTTCATAGATAGAATCAGAAAACAAGAAAACATCTTGGGGTGCATAGCCCATTTTATTGCGCAGTTGTGATTTACTGAGGGCTTTAATGTCATTGCCATCTATCCAAATCTGCCCCGAATCTGCATCATACATACGCATAATCAATTGACACAAAGTACTTTTGCCACAACCTGCGGGACCGATAATGCCTAATTTTTGTCCTGCATCTAAGCGAAAAGAAATATTTTCCAAAGCACGAATCCCTGTATCAGGATAGGTAAAGGAAACCTCTTTCATGGCTACTTTTGTATCCAATTGAAGCGGATTTTCCAAGCCTTCTGTAAAACGAACCGCAGGTTCTTCCTTCAAAAATTCATTGATACGAGCCTGACTTGCCGCAGCTTGTTGCGTAAGGGTTGTTACCCAGCCCAAAGCGATAATGGGCCACGCCAATAAAGAAGTATAAATCATAAATTCGGCAATATTACCAATGGTCAAATTGCCTGCTATCACCTCCTCTGCCCCAATCCAAACCGTAAACACACTGCTCAAACCCATCAAAAACATCACCAAAGGATAGAAAACGGCATCTATTTTAGCAGCATACATAGACCGATTTTTGTAGGTTTCTGTTTCCTCTGCAAATTTCCTTTCTGCCTGCGCTTCCTTTGTATATGCCTTCACAACCCGAATGCCCGAATACATTTCTTGGGTAAAAGTATTCAAAGTAGCTAATTGCTCTTGTATAGCCTTGCTCCTTTTTTGAATCATAGACTGCACCACATATATCATCACACTCAAAATCGGCAGGGGTAGCAGCGCAAAAATCGTGAGTTTCACATTGATAGCCAGCATGGTAGCTACCACCAAAATAAACAAGGTAAAGGTATTGATGGTGTACATCAAACCTGGTCCCAAATACATTCTTACTCGATTTACGTCTTCTACAATGCGAGACATCAAATCGCCTGTTCTGTTTCTGCGGTAAAAAGCAAGGGATAAATCTTGAAAATGCGTATAAATGTCATTTCGCATATCATATTCTATCAGCCTCGACATATAGATGATGGTTTGACGGGTGAAAAAGAGAAATACGCCTCGTATTAATGCCAAACCGACCATAATTGCGCCAAAGAGTGCCAAAGATTGTGTAACTAAGGCAGTAAATTGCGTATTTGCTTCAAAACCATTCATTAAGCCATACATTTTCACCAAATCGCCCACCATATTCATCGCAATACGAATAACCTGCGCAGGATATATGGTGAACATATTAGAGGCAATAACGGTTACAACACCCCAGAAAAGAAGCGATTTATACCGCCAAAAATATTTATTAATAGCTGAAAGAGAACGCATTATAGATAATTCTATTGAAAGTATGGTTCGAAAGTATAGCTTACTTTCTTGCGCAAAGATACCATTTTTATAGCTAAATAAACAGTTTTTGCGTTAAATATTTGCATTTTCTTATAATTCATCGCCGATATTTTCGAGTTCTTTCCACCCTGTCAGGGTTTAACCCTGACAGGGTTCAAATTTTTTATTATTGTTTTTTATGCGCAATTATGGTCCGAAGTTCCTGTCAATTTTATATGTCGTTATCAAAATGTAAACTAGCCGACATATAGATTGACTAAAAACACCTATATTTGTGCATTACATTTCAATGATTGATAAATATGAAATATATAGTATATCTACTTTTTGTGGCTACCTGCTCGCTATACGCTGGCGGACCTTGGGCAAATGGAAAAGGACATGGTTACGCACAAGTGGGCGTTAGCCTCAACTATTACAATAGGGTCTTTGCACCAGGGGGGAATATTACCCTCAATCGTGCTGTACAAGATAACACCTATCAATTGTATGGCGAATATGGCGTTACCGACAAATTGAGTCTTATGGGTTTTGTGCCTTTCAAATCGCTCCGAACCGCAGATCCGCCTATTGGAAACCCTACAAATCTGTTACCTTCGGGTAGCCTCAATGGATTAGGCAATATTTCTTTTGCAGGAAAATATACCCTTTATGACAAAAACATACACGTTGCAGGGCAATTATTGATAGAATCAGGTGTTAATAGCCTAAAAAATGACATAGGTTTGCGCACAGGTTATGCGTCTTGGGCAGCAGTTCCTTCTATTTTGGCGGGAGCAAGTAGCAATAAATTTTACGGATTTGTCAATGCAGGATATGCTTTTCGCTCAAATGGGTATAGCGAGGAAGTACGTGGCGATTTAGAAATAGGCTATAAAGCAGCAAAAACTTTTTGGCTTGCATTGGTCTTTAACAACAAGTTTTCGATGAAAAATGGCACCGTTTCAGAGGGAAATGTGGCGCAAACGGCTTTGTATGTAAACAATCAAATGTACAGTGCTTGGGGCATAAAATTGGCGAAAGGAATTGGCGAGAAATTTGGCATCAATGTCAGTGCGTATGGCGCATTTGCAGGCGATTTAGTGGCAGCAGCTCCAACTTTTAATGGAGGGGTTTATTATAAATGGTAATTCTTGACTACAAGCCCTTTCGAGGGTCTGCGACCACTCGAAAGGCTGCCAAGTACAATTTGCTGTAATCCTACTGTTTGATTTTATCTATCTTAATGGTGCTTTGGCTTCAGCAAAAAATGCAGATTCTTTGGCTGAAGCCAAAGCACCAAATCAGATACTTTAACCAAAATCAAACACTACCTACATTCAACAGACAAACTATGACAAAATTTATTGCAAGTATTTTACTTATTTTATCGCTTATTTCATTCCTATCGCTTTCATTTTTAAATGATTACGAAATGAATGAACAAGTTATTACTACGCTAAGCGGTAAAATAACAGCCGAACAGAAACCGTTTGTAGTACAAGAATTAACGCTTTTGAAGGGGAAAAACTTTGGAAAAATAGGTTTTTACAATGCCTTGCAAAGCACTTGGCAAAAAGTAAACATCGGCATAGAAGCACACAATCTTCAAAACCCGGACAAAAAAATCAATAAAATGGAGGACAGCAAAGACCTTAATTTTTGGGCAATGAAATATGCAGGGGCTTCTTTTCCTACCAAACAAAAAGGCTTTTTATTTTGGCTTTTGTTTGTGAGTACCTTAGTTGGGAGTTTGTTATACATAGTTCCCATGTTTTGGGACGGACAGGCAGGCATCAAAAACAATGGCATTTTTCATAGCAAATGGACGAATAAGGGTATTTTTGGCAGTATTATAGGCTGTATTTTAATTTTATTTTATATTATTCTCTACTTTTTCCCCTCCTTTATTAGCGAACAAATTGCCTTATTTGACACGCCTCGTGCCTTACTTTCAGGTTTTGAAGCAGATAGGTGGTATATGTATGGCTGGCTCTATTCGATTGCGGTTACGGTGATGGGTGTGCGCATGTTTGCCAAATATCGCCACAACAACTACGAAAAATTACGAACTGCCTCGGTAATGTTCTTTCAATTAGCCTTTGCTTTTGCCATTCCCGAAGTCTTAGCGGTTCTCAATCAGCCCTATATGCAATTTCATGTAGCTTGGCCCCTCGACTATTCTTTTTTCTACGAATATCGAATATATGACTACGTAGGCAATGCCGATTGGGGCAAAACAGGTGGAACAATGACCTTTTTTGGCGTAAAAACAGGCATATTATTTTTGGTATGGGGCTTGCTTTTTTCCTTCATTGCGATACCTTTTTTCACTTATAAATATGGTAAAAGATGGTATTGCTCTTGGGTTTGCGGTTGTGGCGGCTTGGCAGAAACATTGGGCGACCCTTTTCGACAACTTTCCGATAAATCCCTAAAAGCCTGGAAAATAGAACGATATTTAATTTATGGAGTATTGGTTTTTGCTGTGTTAATGACAATTGCAGTCCTTATCAATTTTTTCACACATGATGGCTTTGGCTTTGCTTATAGCCTTCGCTCTTGGTACGGCTTTTTGATAGGCTCTATCTTTTCAGGCGTAGTTGGTACGGGGTTTTATCCGCTAATGGGTAGCAGAGTTTGGTGTAGATTTGGCTGTCCTTTGGCAGCAATCATGGGGATTGTACAGCGTTTTCACTCCCGTTTTCGCATCACTACAAATGGCGGACAGTGTATTTCTTGCGGAAACTGCTCTACCTACTGCGAAATGGGCATAGATGTACGGGCGTATGCGCAAAAAGGTGAGGACATTGTGCGGGCATCTTGTGTAGGTTGTGGCGTGTGTGCGGCAGTTTGTCCGAGAGGGGTTTTAAAATTAGAAAATGCCCCAATTGATTTGGGAAAATGGAAAGCATAAGCATATATAAAGCTTACAGCACTTTCTGCGTGCTGTAAGTTCAAATAAGCGAATTAAGAAGTTTGAATCAATGGCTTTCTCATAAAAAAAATAGTTTTGTAAAAGTGGCTAATTTTACCACAAAGTTCACAAAGGATTCACAAAGAACACAAAAATGGATAGAAAAACAGCCTACTTTGTGTTCTTTGTGTTAGCTTTTCTTTGCGAACTTTATGGTTTACGTTTTTATGAGAAAGCCATGAGTTTGAATCGGGTTATTACTCAAATCTAAGATTTTCGAACTTTCTCGAATCCATTGACTGGGTATCGAAGTGATTTTATTCTTGCCCAAATCAATTCTTTTCAAATGCTTAAACTTATTTCTGTCTATATTTTCGATAACTTTGATTTTATTGGCATACAAATCTAATTGTGCAAGGAAAATGAGTTTATCTACATTTTCAATTTTAGCAATCTGATTGTTTCCTAAATTGAGGGAAACCAAATTTTTAAGCATTTCTAAGTTCTCTATTTTACGAACTTTATTCATTTGAAGGCTTAGTTTTTCCAAACGAGTAAGGCTATCTATATTTTCGATGCGCTTAATTTTATTGCTGCTCAAATACAATTCCCTTAGGTTCACAAGTTTATCCAAGTCTTTTATCTCCTCAATTTCATTGTCCCAAAGATGCAATGCAGTTAATTTAATAAGTTTATCTACGTTTTCGATACGGGAAATCTTATTTTGATATAGTTTTAACACCCTCAAATTTAAGAGATTATCCAAATTCTCAATGCTATTAATCAGTGTTTCTCCCAATTCCAGTTCTCGCAAATTGACCAGCATATCCAAGTTTTCGATTTTACTGATTTTGTTTTTGGACAAACGCAAGACTTCTAATTGGGCAATATTGCTTAGATTTTCGATTTGTGTAATTTTATTTGACCTTATATCTAAGATTTTTAAATGGGCATAAGTATCCAAACCTTCTATTTTGCCAATATTATTCCACGACAAATCCAATTCCATTAAATGCGTCAGATGACTGATTTCCAAAGGGATTTGGGTAAGTTTCCCTTTCGATATTTTCAAATAAACAACATTTTTCTGCGCATCTAAGCGATAAAACACACCTTTTGTATATAGTGGCAGTGAAGATGTCGCCATTTCTAAAGGCAACTTTGCCTTTTTTGCAAGCCTTTCAATGATTTCAATATTTGTCATATATGCTTATTTTTCACAAAAATAAATCTTTTTTTACAAAGTTTTAGTATATTTGTGTAGGCTTCATCAAACAAAGGTATTCACAACGATTACACCTTGTATTTACCGTTGCAAACGAATCAAATATGAAAAACCTACGCATAGAAGTGAGCGATTTATTGGAAAAATATCAAGCACCTGTTTTACTCAAACGGCAGTAGAAACAAATAAAAATTTCACCTAAAATTTATATTTAACATATTAAAGCATGCATTACATTATCGTAGATTTAGAAGCAACTTGCTGGGACAGAGCAACGCAAACGGAAAGAAAACCTAATGAAATTATCGAAATTGGGGCAGTTTGTGTGAATGAGCAGAAAGAAATCATTGGAGAATTTATGGCTTTTGTGAAGCCTATTTTGAACCCTACCCTTTCAGATTTTTGTGTTTCTTTGACCACGATTACGCAAGAGCAGGTAGATAATGCTGAGTATTTCCCTTTGGTATGCTCAAACTTTCAAACATGGATTGAAGGGTTTGACTCCGCTTACTTTTTATGCTCTTGGGGTAATTATGATAAAGGGCAGTTTCGACATGATTGTTTATTGCATAATCTGCCTATCGAATGGTTAGAAAACCATATTAGTGTAAAACATCAATACGGTAAAATACGTAGTAAAATAGGATTAGTAGGTATGGGAAAAGCCCTTAAAGCAGAAGGTTTTGAGTTGGAGGGTACACATCATAGAGGGATTGATGATGCGAGAAACATCAGTAAAATATTCATTAAGTATTTTGAAAAGTGGAAATATTGAACGAAACCTTGACATGATTTGTGCGCCGTTATGGGTGTTTTAGTCGAAAGACGACACCCACAACGGCAATAAAACCTTATTTTTCTACTGTTTTTTCTCCATAAAAGTTCCATAAAGGAGTAGATATCACCAGATTAGCATTATCTTCTTTGCTTGGCGTTTTTATCATCATCATATTGAGCGTACCATGTACCCCTATATACCTCTCTTTTCCTGCTAAACCTGCCTGTTTATCCAATAATTTTTCTACAATATTTGTCAGATGTACTCTTTTTTCTTGTGGCACTTTCTTTAGGTCAGGCACTTTTAATAATACCAATATTTTATTATTTTCTACAGTAGTATAATATTCAAAAGTACTTGGGTTTAACGTAGATGCATCTAATTTATCAAATGTTTGTTTTAGCTTAAAAGAAACAGAATCCGCCTCAAAAGTAGGAGAAGCTATCATTTTTTTCAAATCCGCCCGAAGCAAGGTATCTCTTGTATCCGTTTTTTGATTTACGCCCCAAATCATGGCAATAATGCCAAGAACAATATTGATTCCTATAATAGCCGCTACTCCCAAGCAACCTAATGAATGCCATATTGGGCGTTTTACCTGTGCAGATTGTGCTTGATACTGTTGCTTTAATTCTGGGGGAAAAGCGTTTTCTTCAATCGTCTTTTTGCAATGTGTACACTCAGCATACACTTTTTTGCCAATAGCCAGAATCGGAATCCAAAAAACATGAAAATATCTTCCAAATACCGAAATGTGTTGTGTGTCTTGTTGTCCACAATGAGAACATGTTGTTCCCTTAATATTAAGGTCGCCTATTTTGCTGCCTCTTGAACCAAAGATAATCATTGTAATTTTTTGATTAAAAGTAATACATATTTTCTCTAAAATAGACAAAATAAAACGATATAGGTGTTCAAAACTTCATATCTGTGTACAACTTTTTGGTAAATGCTTTATATGGCTAAAAACAATGTTGATTATTTGATGTTTCTTGCAGATTTTGCCAAGTTCAACGACTCGCATTTTTATATCAATAATATGAGCTAACATTGTTAACGGCTACAACTCCCTACTCAGGATAGGTAAAGCCCTCTGGCGGCGAATCATGTTTTTTGTAGTCCCACAATTCTGGATTACTATCCAACTGATGATAATCTG
>JAAFHL010000140.1:10211-10871 GCA_013298365.1 Bacteroidota bacterium
TTTTCCTTTTTTCTTGTAAGCAAATGCAAAAACAATTCCCGACAAAGCCCCGAATATATGTGATTCCCAAGAGATGCCTGGCAATCCTGGCAGCAATCCCCAAATCAAGCCGCCATAAAAAAGAGAAACTAATAAGCTCAAAATCAAGGCTTTTTTATCTTTTCTGATGATACCACTTACAAATAAAAAAAAGGCTAGGGCATATACCCAACCACTCGCCCCGATATGATAACTATCTCTTGCAGCTATCCATACCCAAGTATTTGTGAGGAAATACATGCCAAAATAAGCTTGCCAAGCAAACTCTCTATAATAATATAACACACCCGCAGAAAGCATGATGAAAGGGGGAAGATTGGAAAAAAGATGTTCCCAACTGCCATGTATAAAAGCTACGCCTAACATGCCCGCCAAACCCACTATTCTGCGAGGAATGAGTGCTAAAAAGTGGAAATCATAGGCTGCAAATTGTCCTAAAATATGTGTTAAAAGCATAAAAAATGCTAATATAATGGGAATAATAAAACTTTGGAGCAGTAGTTTTTTGTCTTTATCCATCAATATAAACCTAAATGTATCTCAAAGTTACCACTTTTTGGAAATTAATTGTGGTAAATCTTCGTTTTTTAGCGAACAAAATGAAAATATCGCATTTTATCT
>JAAFHL010000141.1 GCA_013298365.1 Bacteroidota bacterium
GATGTTGTCAGGTTCGGGTTCAGGACCTTACACTCTTTCTTGGACAAATCCAGGCGTACAGCAAATTTGCTTGCAAATTACTGATGCGATTTGCCCGCCTTCGCCCACTCTTTGCCATAATATTACCGTACTTGACCGCCCTGTTGCACAAATAGCACCCGTAGCAAATCAGTGTTTGGGGGTAAATAGTTTTAACTTTACTTATACAGGTTCAGGCAATATAGATGCCTATTATTGGGGCTTTCCTGGGGCTTTTCCTGCCTATTCTTCTGTGGCAAATCCTACGGGAGTTACTTATACAAGTGCAGGAAATTATACGGCTTGGTGTTATGTGGTAAGAAATGGCTGTGTGAGCGATACGGCATATATGAATTTTGAGGTAATTGCAGACCCTTCTGCCAATTTTCAAATCACAGGTGTGCCTTTTTGCCAAGGTGCTTGTACCGAATTGACTTATACAGGTACACCCGTTTTTACACAACAAGCCTATTCTTGGACGCTTCCTGCTACTTCCTCGCCTGTAAATTCCACACTTCCCAATTTGTCTTGTGTGGTATTCAGTGCTTTGGGACAAAATCAAATTACCTTAACGGTAGATAATTTTGGTTGTATTGCAAGTACAACACAAGAGATTTATATTCACCCTTCTCCTCAAGTAAATGCAGGGATTGACAGGGCTTTTTGTGCAGGAACAGGACCTATTCAACTTTTTGATACAGTGGCAAATGGAACGCCTTCTTATTTATATTCTTGGTGGAGCAACCCTGCCGCAACAGGCGGAATAACAAATCCATATACAGACAATCCTTTTGTCAATCCTACGGATTCTGGAACAGTTTACTATTTTCAGGTGCAAGACATGATGGGCTGCAAAAGCAATGTAGATTCTGCTGTAGTTTCTATTTATGACTTGCCGATTGCGTATGCGGGACCTGACAAATTTATTTGTGAACACTCTGGCGCATTTCCTGTTACTTTAGATGGGCAAATTATGAATGGAGGTTATTCGCCTGGACCTTATCACATTCAGTGGACACCTACAACAGGTATGTTGCAAGGACAAGATACTTTATGGAGTCCTACGGTTCACCCTGCAACTACCACGATATACTATTTAGCGATTACAGATGCGCATGGTTGTAGCAATGTTGTTTCTATTTTGGACACGATGAGTACCGTTACCGTAAATGTAAATCCTTTGCCAATAGTAGAAGCGGGCGCAACACAGCATATTTGTTTTGGAGCAACTACGCAACTCTTGGGTTTTGCGCAAGGAAGTAATAACTATACTTACACTTGGACACCTTCAAATGCGCCAGGAAATGTGGCGCAGCCCAACAATCCTACTTCGATGGCTACGCCAAATTCTACTACAACTTATACACTGTCGGTTACGGCAGAAGGCTGTACAAATACAGACACAACAACGGTGGTTGTACATACATTGCCTACGGCAGCAATTCAACCCCCTGTTACAGATATTTGCCAAGGAGATTCGGTATTATTGACAGGCTTGGCTGATGGAGACCCTACGGGCGCAAGCTATCAATATTCTTGGTCGCCCCCCACAGGACTTTCTAACCCATTGATTGCTACGCCTTGGGCATCTCCCACTTCTACCATAACATACGATTTATTTGTGAAGTCTCAATATTGTTCAGGTTTTGCAGATGCCATTACCATTGTGGTACGTCCTACGCCGATTGTGTCTATTCTCAATCAAGATTCCACGATATGTGCAGGTGAAGACATGCAATTAATTTCCGATTACAATTTTGTGGGAACAGCCACTTTTCAGCCGATTATAATTCAATGGAGTCCCGCATTGACCTGCTCAAATCCTACGGATTCCATTACCTTTGTACAACCTACACAAACAACGACTTATACCGTTCAGGCAAGTGCTGCGGGCGCATGTCCAACGACTGCAAGTATAAAAGTGGAGGTCGCACCTAAGCCAAATGCGATTATTTCTGCGCCACAGACTACGTTGTGTGAAGGAGAAACAGCAATTTTGACAGCAAATGGCGGATTTAGTGCTTCTACCTATTCTTGGACACCTAATACTGCTTTGAACAGCACAAACACACAGCAAGTGATATGCAATGCCGCAGGCTTAGATTCTTTGGGACTTTCTCCTTACACTTATACCGTTTGGATTCAAGAAGGAGCTTGCACAGACAGTGCAAGTGTGGTCATTACGGCTAATCCACTGCCGATTGCGGATTATGTGATGTCAAATAAAACAGGTTGTGCGCCATTAACCGTTGTTTTTGGCGAAAATGCCACAGGCGAAACCCAATATTTATGGAATTTTGGCGATGGCAGCCCTGTTTCTAACGAGCCAAATCCCAATCATACTTATACATACGCAGGGAATTATGTGGTAACATTTACCGCAACAGGTTTAGGTGGCTGCAAAAGCGAAATAAATTCGGCGGTAATTGCTGTTTCAGATGGCGCAATCGTAGATTTTTCTTCTACTCCCACAGAAAATGATACCCTTCAAATTCCGAATACACAAGTGATTTTTACAGATATGTCGCAACAAGCCGTTTCTTGGCAATGGGAATTTGGCGATGGCATAATTTCTGCCGAACAAAATCCTACCCATTATTTTGTCAGTCCAGGCACATATACCGTTACTTTGACTGCCATTAATACGCATGGTTGCACAGGACAAACTGCTAAAAGCTACACAGTTACTGACCCAGATTTATTTATTCCTAATCTCTTTACACCCAATGGGGACGGTTACTATGATGAGTGGAATATTCAATACAGTGGCAAAGAAGCCATTGAAATAAATCTGTTTGACCGTTGGGGTGTGGCTGTTTTTAGCACAACAAGCCTCGAAAAAGGTTGGGACGGCACAAATGGAAAAGGAAAACAGTATTCCGAAGGCATTTATTTTTATACCGTAAAAGTAGCAGATAATATTTACAATGGAAATATAACATTGATGAGATAGGTTTTTGTAAGTTGTATTTTCTAACCACCTTTGTAATGTTATATTACAAAGGTGGTTTTTCATTAAGGTTTGAGCTTTTTGTCAATTACTTGTAAAAATGGTAGTTATTGAGTCTGGATATTATGGGGAAATTAACCCAAAACCTAAGCAAAATTTTTTTATCTTTGCAAAAAAAATAGCTTTCACACATGAGAACATTTAATACATCGGGTCCGAATATTCCCACACAGCATTACACCCTTTCTCGGCAAAAACTGATAGCAAAAGGGATAAATTTGGTGGAAAATAGCCGTTATTTCACGATTTGGGCACCTCGTCAAACAGGGAAGAGTACCTATTTTCGCTTGTTAGCCAAGGAGTTAGAGCAGCAAGGTTATGAAGTAGCGCATATTAATTTTGAGAGCTTTAGAGAAACCTCATTGATAGGTTTTGTCAAAACCTTAAAAGAAGGATTGATTAAATTTCTGGGGATAGATTTTAATGGAGAAATGGAAATATCCCGCATATTCAAAACGATTGAATTGATAAATGACAAAAAATATGTACTAATAATAGACGAAGTAGAAGGCATAAATCCCGAATATCTTGGCACTTTTCTACATTCTATCCGAAATGCCTATCATTCTCGTACTGACCATGCGCTAAAATCTGTGATTTTGGTAGGTGTTTCCAACATTACTGGCGTGGTTCAAAACCATGCGAGTCCATTCAACACAAACGATAATCTCAATGTTCCATACTTTACGAAAGATGAAATATTTGAATTGTTGAAAATGCACGAAGATGAAACAGGGCAGCTTTTTTCACCCGAAGTAAAAGAAAAAATTGCTTATATAACAGGAGGACAGCCTGGGCTTGTAAATGGTTTTGGTTATAATTTGGTGGAAAATTTCCCTAACTCAAGCCTATTTCAATATGAACAGTATTTAGAAATTGAGAAGAATTATACATCTCTTTATATAGATAAAAATATTTCTAATATCATCAATAAAGGCAAGCAACACAGACAATTTATAGAAAGATTGTTGTTTGATGAAAGGAGTATCCCTTTTGAAATTTATGATGAAAGAATTAAGTTTCTGACTGTCAATGGCTTAATTACTTTTGATGAAAATAAAAACATCATTTTCAATGTACCTCTTTACAAAAAATGTTTGCAAGTGGCGTTTGCACCACCCGTAAATGGAGAAGCGGATTATATTGGTGGAAGAATAGATTTAGACGAGTATTTTACGGAAAATAAGCAACTCAATATTGATAAAATTATCCGTAATTATCAAATCTATGCGAAAAAACGAGGCTTCCGCTATTTTATGGAGCAAGACGAAAATGGGAACAATATTGGGTTAAAAGAAGCAGCACTTGTTTATAGTTTTGAAACCTATATTCAAGCTTTTTTACAGGAGGTAAAAGGCAGTAGCTATTTAGAGGCACATGTTGCGCTTGGTCGTAGCGACTTGATAATCAATGTTCAAGGAACAGAATTTGTGATAGAGGCAAAAGTATTTAAAGGGATAAGCTCCTTTAAGGAAGGGAAAATACAATTAGCGTATTATCTCAATAGTTTGGGCTTAAAAACAGGGATTTACCTCGTTTTTATGGATAATGAATTGCAGCATAAAGCGGTAAAAGAGGAAGTAGAAATCATTGATGTTTCGACTCCGTTCAACACAAGCGGAGCAGAAATTACGACATATCTTGTGCGCTATGATGTGGAAAAGGATTTTAGTGAGGATTTGAGAAAATCGGAAGGTAGGACGAAAAGGGGGTATAATAAAAAAAGCTAAGGCAGGTTCGGCGGGTTTCTAAAGACCCACCAAACCTTGAAAAGACATTATTTCTTTCACATTTTTGTGTGAAATATTTTTTTTATTATATCTTTGCCAAAAAAATTCTTATTAGGTTCGACGGGTTTTCAAAACCCGCCGAACCTCTAAGCAATTTAACAATACATTTCTATGCGAAAAGACAAACATCACCCACTTTTTGAGGCAGATACGATTTATCATTTGTACAATCATGCAATTGGTAATGAGTGGCTGTTTCGTTCGCCCGAAAATTATCGCTTTTTCTTGCAAAGATATGGGGAATATGTGCCTTTTATCGCCGATACTTTTGCGTATTGCCTTATGCCTAATCCATTTCCATTTTTTGATTAGGACGAAAAAGGAAGATGAGTTGATGGTGTTTTTTGAGGAAAAGGAAAAAAGTAAGGCGTTATTAGGTTCGGCGGGTTTTCAAAACCCGCCGAACCTAAGTAAGCCATTACATCAACTACTTGGGCAGCAGTTTGGCAATTTTTTCAATGCTTATACAAAGTCTTTCAACAAAATGTACAAGCGTAAAGGTGGCTTATTTGCAGATGATGTGTGCCGACTTGTGGTGGGAGATGAGGCGTATTTTTGTAATACTTTGCGCTATATTCACCTCAATCCGATACATCATGGCTTTGTGAAGGAGTTGGCGGATTGGGAACATACTTCTTACGCAAGTTACAACTCCGAGAAACATACCAAATTGTGCAAGGCGTTTACGTTGGCGGTTTTTGGGGGGATAAAGGGATTTAAAGAGGCACATACTGTTGATGGATTGGATATAAACGGGATTCCTTTTGATTGATTGATAAGGAAGGCTTAAAAGGTTCGGCGGGTTTTCATTTCGACTACGCTCAATGACCACCCGCCGAACCTTGAAACACATTTTTCTCACATTTTAACATCTTAATATATTTTTATGAAACAAAAAATGCTACATCTCTTAGGTGCTTTTTTCTTAGGTTCGGCGGGTTTTCGGAAACCCGCCGAACCTTAAACGAACCATAAATAATTCATTCACAACAACTTATCATATCATTTTTATGAAACCTTTTTACATTTTTCTTGCTTTTTTGCCTCGCCTACAAGCCTACTTGACCATTCTTTGCAAAGTATCCGTCAGCTTTTCCATTTCTTTTCTGAGAAAAACGAGTTCTACTTGTTGGTCGGCTACGGTTTTTTCGAGTAGCTCTATCATTTTTGTGTTTTCTGCATAAAAATTGTAGTTCCCTTCTTGATTATGATGATAATTTGTTTCCCATGCTTTGGCTTTTTCCTCCATGCTAATAATATCAACTACCTCCACCTCCAAAATATCTGCGATTTTTTGCAAGCGTTCCATGTCCATTTTGGTTTCGCCTCTTTCTATTTTCCCATAAGCTTGTGGGGAAATGTTCAAATTCGTAGCGATATAATCTTGTGAGAAATCCTTGCTTTCTCTTATTTTTCGTATTTTTTCGCCTATATTCATGGTCATAATAAGTGTTAAGTTGTAAGAAACAATATTGGGGTTGCAAGAAACAACATTTTTAGGGTTTAGGCAACATTTTTTTTGTTTCTTTGCAAAAAATATTTTTTAGGTATTTCATTCGCACATTTAACATGAAAAAAGATTTATTTCTGCTCCTTAAGGTTCGGCGGGTTTTCCCCAACCCGCCGAACCTCTACGAAGTTTTGTTTAAATATCCCCAATTTATGGCTGAATATCCCGAATATATAGGCAAATATCCCAGAGCTATTGCACAATCAAAAAAGAAATGTGTACTTGCTTGCATATTTTATACATATTTAACATCAAAATACCAAGACGAAATTCTTTTTTAGGTTCGGCGGGTTAGGGAAAACCCGCCGAACCCTAACACACATTTTTATAAAACAAAACATTTTATTCCGCTTAGGTTCGGCGGGTTTTCCCCAACCCGCCGAACCTAAAATGAACCATAAATAATTCATTCACAACAACTTATCATATCATTTTTATGAAACATTTTTACATTTTTCTCGCTTTTTTGATTGCCTTTTTGGGTACTATCTCCGCACAGACTTCGCCAATTATGGTTTGTAACCCAGCAGGCACAATTTGTGAACCTTATTATAATTTTAATTTAGACACTGCTATTACGTATGCTAACAATGGTGATTATATTTACCTGTCAGGTGGAAACTATGTAATAAGTGATACTATTAAAAAAGAAATACACATTTATGGAACTGGAATCGTAACTGATTCTACTATCTATATAGGAGGAGTTACAACAATAAACTCTAATATAGTATTTAGCCCTTTAAGTTCTAATTCAAGTGTAACAGGGGTAATTACAAATACAATAACATTAGAATCACCATCGAATAGTTTGAATTTTGATTTAACTCGGTCTAAGCTTAATGGCTTGTATATTAATACGTTAGGAGGTAATATTTATATTGCTCAAAATATTATTACATCTGGCATTCGAGGAAATAGTGTTTTTAACGCCAATGTATTAATTGCAAATAATATAATTCCTCAAGGCGGAATTACAAGTACTACATCTGCATTTGGTTGCTATAATCAGCCCTGGTATAATACAGGGGCGGGTATTGGCTACTTAAATGGTGCAACTATCAAAAATAATGTCATTTTCCCAACGAGCACCACCAATTTTGGTTATACTTATACTGAATGTGGGTATAATAGTGATTGTGGGGGATATTATTTATTTATAATAGTGTGTTATACTGAAATTACAAATTGCTTATTGAAAAATAATATCTTTAGGTCTACAAACGGTATGACTGGTGTTTACTCTTCAAATAATGTTTTTACAAATAATTTAATAACTCCTACAGGTTATTTTGGTTTTCAACCAAATATAACATTTTCAGGTGCAAGTTCTCAGTCATTCAACAAAGTTGATAGTACCGTAAATCATACATTTAATAGTCTTTTAAATTGTGATAATGGAAATCAAGTAGGAATGGCTTATCAATTTAAACTAGAATTAAAACCTACTTCATTAGGTCACAACGCAGGAGATGACGGAACAGATGTAGGTATCTTTGGAGGCACTTTACCATGGAAAGCTGGAGCAGTTCCAAGTAATCCACATATTTATTACAAACTAATAAATGGTTCTACAGACGTAAATGGAAATTTACCAATAAATATTAAAATAAGAGGAGAAAACTAAAAAAGATTAATTATGCAATCAGGCTCTATCTTTTACTTGCCCTCTTGCGATTTAACACATATTCTTCATGAAATAAACTTTTAACTTCTCCTCCCAGATGTTTGGATGTTTTTCGAAAAACCTCCAAATCTATAACCATCCAATAATATAGTATCAAGTGTATGAAAAATAAAATACTTCTTTTTTTGGGCGCATTTATGGTAAATATCGCGCTTTGCCAAACAATAACCCATTACCGTTATTGGTATGATAGTAACTTTTCGGCAAGCAGCTATGCTATGCCTGTCTCTGCTGTAACTGCCAATTTAAACCTTTCTTTGACCACTTCGGCATTGTCGAATGGTATTCATATCCTTCATATTCAATTCAAAGACAATAATGGGAAATGGAGTGGGGCAATTTCGGAACTTTTTTACAAAGCCAATGTAGGAAATACCAATATTACTGGATATCGCTATTGGTATGATGGCAATTTTGCGGGCGCAATAACTGTTAATTTTCCTACCCCTGTAAATCATTATAATCTGATTTCAGACTTTTATGTAATGCCTTTACCTCCTGGCAATCACGTCATCACTACACAGTTCTTAGACACAAGAGGCTTATGGTCTGTGGCTGTAAGCGATACTTTTGATAGGCTTTTTACATGTACTGCTTGGACAAATGCCCCTGCTGTAGGTACGATTGCCTATATAGCAGCTAGTTACCTTTGTGAAAACAGTATCATCAATAACACCCAAGACGGCACATGCAACGCCGCAACCGCAATCCAGCGCAACGAACTTGCCAAAATCGTCTATCTGGGTTTATACGGCATAAACAACCCTGCAATCCCTTCCGACAGTTTTCCTACGCCTTTTAACGATATGCAATCGGCTTCTGCTGCCAATTCCTATTGGTACAAAGCGGCAAAAAGTCTGTGTTATTTGGAGTTTGGAGATGGGATAAGTCCTTTTAGTCGGGATTTTTTCAATTTTAATCCTGCGAATCCGATAAAACGAAAATATGCTTTGAAGGTGTTTATGGAGGCATTTAATATTACGCCTGACCCTACGGGGGCTTCGCCTTTTGGAGATGTTAGTACGCAAAATGATATGTTTGGCTATATCAACAAAGCTCATCAGTTGGGGCTGGTAACGGGAAGTAGTTTTTATCCTAACGATAATCTCACAAGAGAAGATGCGTTTATTATTTTGTATCGCATTTTGACAGATGTTAATATTACAAAACCTACCCTTTTGACTTTGCAGGACAATACAAATTACTTTATTCCTGGCAATTATATTTTGGCAAATTTGAGTAAAACGCCAAGTATTGCGCATGGGAATTTTTCGCAATATGAAAAAAGTGCTTTTGCGCTTGCAGGTCGTGGCTTACCTTTGGAATTTACCATGGGTTACAATTCGTTTATGACAGAATTGCCTGCTACCTTTTTTGAGGCGGAAGATGGGACTTTGAACAATCAGCGTTTTAATCCGCTTGGGACGGGTTGGACGCATAATTACAACAATTACATTCAAAAAGTGGCGGGCTATACCACTACTATCAATGGCGTGAGCGTTACGATTCCTACAAAATGGTATATCTTTTGGGGTGATGGCACGATTCATATTTACAATCCTACGACTTCGCAATACGAAACAAAGGGCGTGTATGATAATCTGACGGTTGTGGGGGGAAATGAAATTCAGATAAAAACAAAGGGGCAAATTACGTATCGTTTTCGTTCTACCTATAGTGCAGATTTGTTTTTCCCTGATTATATTCAAGATAGAAATGGGAACAAATTGCAGTATTATTATCAGCAGCCTGGCGGCGCAAATACGCCTATTCGCATTTCCAAAATTACAGATGTGAGTACAGGCAGGTATTTGACTTTTGCCTATCAAACGGTAAGTGGAAAGGAATATTTGCAATCAGTTACAGAAAGTGGGTTGGGCAGAAATATTGCTTTTACGATAGATGCAAACGGAAATTTGGAGACATTTAAAGATGCGAAAAATCAAACGACTACGTATTTATATACAGCAACAGGGGCGCATACAAGCCATTTGCTTACGAAAATCCAGCTTCCGAAAGGTAATATCATTGAAAATGAGTATTTTCAACGAAAACTCATTGCGACTCGTAGCCTTGACCAAAATAATACGGTTACCAGCGCAAGTACGGTAAATTGGGGCAATGATTATACGGCTTCGCAAGGAAAATCTCATTCCACCATAACAGATGCGCAAAGCCGACAAACGACTTATCAGCACAATGCGCTTGGCAATCCTGAAAGCATTACAAGTCCTACAACTGTGGTTTCCAATATTGTGTATGGCACAGGAAATGATGTGTATCTGCCGCAAAGTATGAGTATCAATAGCCAAAGTTTGGGCATGTCGTATGACAACAAAGGCAATTTGTTGAACATTACCCGCAATGGTATTTCGCAGTCCTTTACTTATACTGCCCTCAATGACATTGCCACACATATAGATGGAAATGGAAACACCACGACTTACAATTACACAAGTGGAAATCTGACCAGCATTGTAAGACCTACAAATGGCGGCACAATTTCCATTCAAAGAAATAGCAATGGACAGGCTACACAAATTACGAATCCTTCGGGCATTATCACGCAGTTTTTCTATAATAATGCTTACGGAAATTTGACGGCTATCACTTTGCCTTCTTTGAGCCTTACGACTTCGGCAACTTATGACAATGCCTCTCGTGTGGTGGGCAAAACAGATGCTACAAATTATACTACGACTTATCAATATGACAATAATGACAACCTTGTTTTGATAACAGATGCGATAACAGGCACAACCACAATGGGTTATGATGCAAATGATAATCATACGACCACCACAAATGCAAAAAATGAAACGACTACTTTGGAC
>JAAFHL010000142.1 GCA_013298365.1 Bacteroidota bacterium
AATTTTGTCAGTCATATATTTTCGTTAGTATTTGTACTTCATAACCGCCGTTGATGCGTTATGGATTTGGATTTGTAAGAAAAACAGAAAGATTCACATTTCTATTTGTTGTTTCTACCTAAGATTTGGGCTTAAACCACAAAAATATATCTCGTTTTAGGCGTAAAACCTACCCAAATAGGGTAAATTTCACATTGTCGTAAAAAACAAAATCATACTGGCATATTATTTGTAGTAACTCAAATATAAGATAAAACAGCCTACAAATTTACGTATTTTTGGTAGAAATACAAAAAGAGTTTACATAAAAAGGGCAAAAAACAACGAAATAAAGGGTTAAAAAAAAAAGATGTAAGATTTTTGAAAAAAAACAATAAAAAATTTGGATATTTATATAAAGATAACTATCTTTGTATCGTAATTAAATCATAACAATTTCTCAAATGAAAACTTTCGTATCTTTAACCGCTTTCTTATTAATCCTTGTTAGCAATACATTTGCTGTTGATTTTTATTTTTCTGGAAATGAAGATGCCGATTATACAAACGCTGCAAACTGGTCACCTACTTATCCTGGTACCACAATCGGTGCAAATGATAAAGTTTTTATTCAAGCAGACGCAAATATTATCGGTTTTGATTTAAGGGTAGAAGGTTTGCTTGACATCAGCATGGGTGCGAAAATTTCTGCAAATGGCAATAACTTAGTATTAGGCGGAAATGCAAAAGTAATGAACAACGGTGAAATAATCGTTTCTAATATCAAAAACGAAGGTACATTTGAAAATTGCGCAGGTGCAAGATTTGCTTGCAAGCAGTTTAACAATACAAAAAGTGGCATTATGAATGCAGGTGTCGCTTCTAAATCTTTCATCAATGATTTGTTTTTAAATGAAGGTATCTATAACCTTAGTAGCGAATGTGTAGTAAAAGGTAACTTCTTAAACAAAAAATCTGTTACACTTTCTCATCAAGCTATCTTAAATGTATCTGGCGAATTGAACAACACATCTGTTGCAAAAGTAAATCAAGGCGAAAGAACAAAAGTAAACGCTACGAAAACTACTACTGAAAAAACACAAACTTATTCAACAATGATGAGTACTCGCATCTAATTTATCCTAAAATAAATCAGAAAACGCAAAGTGAAATTCCACTTTGCGTTTTTTTTGTTACACGACCAATAAGTTTATGTAATTTTGCGCATTAAATACACATTTTTATTTATCTACAATTATATGAAAAATATTTTATTCACTGGCTTTATCTGCTTGTTTTTCAGCATGTTTGCACAAAGTCCTCGTGTACTGATTGTGAATGCACACCCCGATGACGAAGGAAGTGTGGCGGCTACTGCTTACAAAATCACGAAAGAAATGGGCGGCATAGTAGAACTTGTGGTGGTTACAAATGGGGAAGCGGGTTATAAATATTCTCTTTTGGCAGAAGATATTTATGGGCAAAAGCTAACTGACGAAGCAACAGGGCGCAAATATTTGCCCAAAATTCGTAAAAAGGAACTAAAAAAAGGTTGTCATTGGGTGGGCATTGAGAAAATTTATCATTTCAATCAATTAGATACGCATTATACCTTAGACCCTGATACCGTTTTGACTTCGGTTTGGGCAGTAAAAAAAGTGAAAAAACAACTTACAAAATTGATGCTCAAAAATCAATATGATTATGTTTTTTGCCTTTTGCCTACCGCTGAAACGCATGGGCATCACAAAGCTGCTTCTATTTTGGCATTAGAAACTGTTAAAAATTTGCCAGCAAATACAAAAAAACCGATTGTTTTGGGCGTTTCGGGTGGCATAAAAGGCGATACAACGCCTGTAAAAGTTTTTACGGGCTTGCCGACTTATCCTGTTACGGCTATCAAAGAAGGAAAATCCAGTTTTCAGTTGGATAAAACAGTGGGGTTTGGGCATAAGAATAAGCTTAATTACAAGATTGTCGCAAATTGGCTCATTGCTGAGCATAAGTCGCAAGGCACAATGCAGACTTATATGAATATGGGGGATTATGAAAATTATTGGTATTTTGACCTCAATGACCCCGCAAAAAAGGCGGAAACGGCTGCTTTTTTTGAAAAGTTGCGTACTTCTCGGAAGTAAATAGATTTAGTTTCTCGCAGATGAACGCAGATAAAGAACGCAGATTTTCGCAAATTAGGTTTTTTATCTGCGAAAATCTGGGTAAAACTACAATATTACCATCGTTTATCTTCGGACTTGACCAACTGATACGCAGGAATTTTGAGCAAAGTACCTGCATAAATAATGTCGGGGCTTGCGATATGTGGATTCATGAGATAAATTTCTTCCCATCTATCAGGGCTGCCCAGCAATTTTTCGGCGATAGTTGCCAAAGATTCCCCTTCCGAAACCTGATGTACTTTGCCATTATAACCTTCAATTTTTGCCTCTCTTTTCTTGCGTTTTGCTACTTCTTCTTTAGAAACCGCCCCGTTTTTACGGGCATCATAATCGGAAGAAGACTCATTTTTAGGCGCAGCCAAAGCTATATCTCTGTCTTTTGTATTATTTTTTTCGGTTTCCAAAGCGAGAGCCGTCTTGCCCAAATCGGGGTCAGGAATAAAATGCGCTACCAAATTACCATAATCAGCCGCCTGTTTTACTTCGTCAATGGCATCATTTATTTTTTTGAGCAGTTTTTTGTTCCCCGCAGGTATCCCAAAAGAATAGCCCATCAAATCATTTGGTGCGTTGAGTCGCTTATTCGTAATGCTCAAAATATCGTCATAATCGCCAACCTCTTGCACCGCAAAAGGATAATCATATACAATCGCATCTACTTCACCCGTAACCAACATTTTCATCCAATCTGATGCGGGCGTATCGGTATTATCTACGGCTTTTACAATCGTTCCCACATCAGACACATTTTTGCGCAACCAAAGTTCAGCGATGCCATCATCATATACACCTACTTTTTTGCCTTTGAGGGAAAGTAAATCAGTATATTTCATTTTATCCATGTCCCTCGTAATCAGGGCATAACCAAAGGTAAGATAAGGTTTTGTCCAAGCAATATTGGGAATCGAAGTATCTGCTACATAGCCGCCCGCAATGATTTCAATTTGCGGATTTGGCTGCAAAAGTAACTTGGGCAAAGTATCATACGAAAAGCCTTTGACTTCCATGTCTATGCCTGGAAATACTTTTTCAAAAATGATGCTCAACAATTCATAGTCAAAGCCTGTTTCTTTGTCACCTTTTGTGAAATAGGTAGGCGGTGCATCAGGTTCCATTCCCACACGCAAGACATCATTTTCATCTAACCAATCTGCCAATTTGCGGCTTTGAAAGGCTTTTTGAACATAATGATTGTCGGACAAAACAATGGTGTCTAAAGCTTTGAGGTTGAAATGCTCACCCTTAATAGATGCTACCATATTTTCTTTGGCAACAAATCCATTCCAATCTTTTTCGCTGTTGCTGCTGCAACTTGCAAATAAAAGGAGAATATAAATAAGTAAAATACTGTATTTCATTTGATTATAAGTATGATTTGCAAAAAAACTAACAAAATAATTTAGTGTTAAATAAATGATTATCGTATAGTTAGCATAATTTTCAATTATTCATTTTTAATTATTCATTACTTTAACTATTTCCCTTCCATTCGGCTCTCACAATTTTTAACGCTGCCTTCATCTTTTCGGCTTTGCGGCGGCGAATTTCCTTGTTCAAGACTTTGAGAAAACCTTCACTATTCCCGCAAGGAATCATAAATACACATTTTTTGTCTTCACATACACTGCTCGACATGTCCATATTGCCAATATTGCAAACCTTATCTGTAAAAATAAGGTCTATTTCATTGGTTTTAAATAAATTATCAACCCATTCGCCACAATCATTTGGCGTTTCTGCGTTGTGAACACTCACATATTTGAAGGCTTTGCTGCCTGTGGCAAAGGTCAAAATTTCCCTGACAATGGCTGTATCACAATTTCTATCCACACATGTATAGCGTACTGCACTGGTTTTTTCCTTTAATTTTTGGTATAAACTGGGTTTACAAGCAGGGTCAGCAGGCAAAGCCATATTGCTTGTACTCAATACTGTAGCAGAAACGGCACTAACATTTGGCTGTTTTTTGCCGCCCCATATCCAATAACCTAGCCCCAACATCAAACATAAACCTGCGGCAATAGGCAACCACGGTAATTTGCGAGTTTGGGGCTTAGTGCTTGCTTGTGTAGGATTTTTGGGGCAGATGGCTTTTACAAAAAGATTTTGTAGGATTTTGTCCTCATATTTAACAGAGAGTTGCCCTGTATAAGTACCTTCTTTTAGCGCAAGTACTTGTAAATAAACCTGCTGCACCTGTCCTTTGGGATTTAGTGGTAGCGTAAGCATTTGACTAAATGTGCGATTGTCTAAGGAAATGCGAAAAGGACTGGGAACTTGCAACTGCAATTTTGCTATATTTTCCGTTTTTAGCTCAAACAATTCACTTTGCATCACGCCCATAGCAACTTTTGGAAAATAGATTTCCTTGCGGCTTATATTCAGCTTTGGAGCAGGTATTTCAAGTTTTTTTTCGGGGATTTTAGGTGCTAAAAGAGGCTCTTTCTTTTTTTCCTCCATGTTAATAGGAGGGAGTACTTCTTCATTTTTCGCTACCACTTTAGGGGCAGGTGGCATAATGGGCTTGATTTCTTTCTCCTCTTTTGAGGGAGGAATAATCGCCGCTGCTTTTTGGGATTGAGTTGTTTTGGGAGAAATAGCGGGTACTATTTCTTGCTCTTTTTGTGCTGCTGTCAAATTCACAAACAAAGCCTGCACATCATTTCCCAAACGATGTGTAATTTTCCCTGAGTTCGCCCCATTTTTTTTTCGTATCCGAATCATTTTGGCAATACGAGGCGGCGTGAAAGTAGTGTCAGGTTGAAGGATAAGTTCTTGCGCAAAAGCGTGCGATTGTAGCCCCGTTGTTGCTACCTCATAATCCCCCTCAATGTTGATATTCAGAGGTTTATACGCAGGATTTACAGTAACTACGTAGTTATGTTCGCTTTCGTCTGCCAAGAACTTGATGTTTTTCGCCGTAATTGTTAAAGACATAATACATCAAAAATTAAAAGGTTGATGAGGTTGTAAATCAAAAAATGCTTCCCTTTTCTTCAAAATAGCTATATCCTACCTATTTTTTTCCACAAACAATTACCCGTTTTGGGAATATCCTTCCAAACTGTGGATAGAAAATATTTTTTGGATTACTGCACTTTTGGCTTCAATGGTTCATTTTTATAGAAAGTCGTGTATATACGAGATTGGTAGATGCCTATATTTTTCGTAAAAAGCTGATATTCAATTTATTTCAAACATATAACTTTATTTTAACAAACATTTTCTTTATTTCTTTTTATTTGGTATAAATGGTACTTATGTATATTTGCAATATGTTTGCCATTTATTTGTATAAAGGCTATTTAGGGTAGATAAAATAAGTGTAGCCTAAATTACTTTTGATAAATAAATGGTACTTGGAGGCAATAGTATGATAGGCTAAGAAAAAAACGTCTTTTGTATTAGCCTTCTTTCAAAAGTAAATTTCGGTTCATCTTAGCGTTTAACCCACCCGCAAAACTGCCAGCATTTTTGCTGCCCTCCCAAGAGGGTATTTATGCAAAAGGCTTTCAG
This sequence comes from Bacteroidota bacterium, assembly GCA_013298365.1. Classification (GTDB taxonomy): domain Bacteria; phylum Bacteroidota; class Bacteroidia; order J057; family J057; genus JAAFHL01. The sequence continues at coordinate 5,676 of JAAFHL010000142.1, forward strand.
CCTTGCAATAAATACCCTCTTGGGAGGGTGTTTTTTGTCGAAAGACAAAAAACGGGTGGGTTAACGGCTAACGGAACGAAACATTATGCGATATCTTGTCTCTTAGCAATAACTTTCGCAAGAAGTCTATTGTGTGAAATTGATAACACAAAAGCAGCTATTTTTCCCCTATTTTCCAAAAAAACAGCAAGCAACCATCTTTTTTTGTATTTTTGCATTTTAATCATTCAAAATGAAACTTTCATTTACATATTCTCCACTCTGGATTATTCCCATTGTTTTGCTTGCGGCTGTGCTAACATATTTTATGTATCGCAAAACACGCACGCATTTACCACTTGTGCCACAAGCACTTGTGAGCCTATTTCGCTTCACTGTACTCACAGCGTTGGGGATTTTGTTGCTTGAACCTTTGCTCAATTCGCTTACAAAATTGCGTTTTCCGCCCATTATTGTTGTTTTGCAAGATGGCTCGGAAAGTATGGTTTTGCATAAACAGGCAGATTTTGTCAAAAATAAATATCCTGCGGCATTGAAGAAATTCCTTGCAGATTTTCCCGAAGAGGATTATGTGATAGAGGGCTATCGTTTTGATAATCAAATGCGTAATGGCTTAAATCCCGATTCTTTGACCTACAAAGGAGCTGGGACAAACATTGCCGCACCTTTGAAAGAAATCCAAAGTTTGTATCAAAACCAAAATTTGGGGGCTGTCGTGGTGCTAAGTGATGGCATTACGACTTCGGGCATGAATCCTGTCTATGCGTTGGAGGGCATGAAACAGCCGGTTTATACCGTTTTGATTGGCGATACGACTTTGCAAAAAGACATCAAAATCAAGGACGCTATTTATAACGAACTTGCTTATCTCAATACAGATGTTCCGATTAAGGTAAAAGTAGTAAATGATGGTTTTGAAGCAGCGAATTTGAAAGTTACGATTGCGCAAGGTGAAAAGGTTATCGCAACAAAGCCTTTAAATTTGAGCAAAGTGAATCCGCAAGGAGAAGTAGATTTCTTATTTCGCCCTACACAAGTGGGTTTACAGGCGTTTACGGTTTCTGTTACGCAGTTGGAAGGGGAAATTACCTACAAAAATAATGCCCGTACTTTTGCGATAAATATCTTAGAATCAAGGGTAAAAGTAGCGATTTTTGGCGGTTCGCCTCACCCCGATTTAGGGGCTTTGAATCAGGCAATGGCGCATGAAGAAGGCTACCAAATTTCAGAGTTTATTCTCAAAGGAAAAGGTGATTTTTATACAAGTCCTGCTGGCGCAAATTTGAAAGATTTCGACTTTTTCATTCTGCACAATTTCCCAAACAGTCCCGCAGATGCACCCATTGTTGCCAAGATTTTGGAGGAGGTGAGAGACAGAAAAGTGCCTGTGATGTATTATATCGGCATGTTTACCGATTTGCAAACGATGCGTCCTTTGTTTGAATACATGGCACTTGCCCCCGAAGCCATCAATCCTCGTGCAGAGGAAGCGGTTGCTACTTTTTCGGAAAGCTATAAAAAACATACAACCTACAATTTTGGTGATAATTGGCTAAAAATGATGAGCAATACGCCGCCGATTTATCGCAATAAATCGGAATGGAAGGCAAAAACAACGGCTGAAATTTTTGCTACGGCAAAAATCAAAAATATTGCCATGAATAATTATCCTGTTTTTGCTTTGCAAAGTCATTTGGAAAGAAAAAATATGGTTTTTGTAGGCGAAAATTTCTGGCGTATGCGGGCGCAAGTTTATACAGAAACGGAATCTTTCGACAATTTTGATGATTGGTATTTTAATGTGGTGAAATGGCTAATGGTGCGTGATGACAAGCGAAAATTCAGAGCCTACGCCACTAAAAATGCCTATATGGGCGATGAACCTGCGATTTTGAAGGGAGAGGCGTATGATGATAGTTACAATCCGATGGGGGGCGTGGAAATAAAAGTGGCAATGCGTTTTCCAAATGGAAAAATAAATGATTATTATTTGACTGAAACGGGCAATAAACAATATTATTTGGACATTTATAGCTTGCCCGAAGGGACTTATACTTTTCAAGCCACAGGCAAAAAAGATGGCAAGGTCTTGGGCGAAGACAAAGGACAGTTTTCCATAGGTCGCTCGGACATAGAACATGTAAACTTACGTGCAGACAAGGCAACAATGGAGCAAATGGCTTTGCGGACAAGCGGCAGGGCTTTGCATTACACACAAATGGACAGTTTGTCAAGCATCATCAAGCAAAATCAAAACTTGAAACCGATTGTAGATTTTAAGAAAAACAAAAAGCCTTTGTTGGATTGGTGGTGGGTGCTTGCGGGTGTTTTGGGCTTGCTTGCCGTAGAATGGACGATTAGGAAGTGGTATAGTATGTTGTAAGAATATTTTATACTTTGTATTCCTACAAAACCGCAGATTTGAAAGAATCTGCGGTTTTATTTTGGCTTCTCCCTACATAAATAAGTAGATTCATTTTTTCTTTTATGTTAAATTGCTTTTTATCTTTTGCTACCTTAATCTGCAACAACAACCTTTCTTTTTTATGTCCTTGTATATAGCAATATTCTAGGTTTGTAAACGCAAGCCCAAAAAAAATGATATTAAATTTTCTATTGCAAATGTTTAGTTGTAGAAGAATTCCATGCCTTTATAAAGTGAAATAGGGGCTTTATCAATCTGTTTTGGTGGAATATCAAAATATGAAGATTTTTGTAACGTATTATTTACCAAATAATACATTTAATTTTTTAGTATGAAAATAAGATTTCAGTTTTTGAGGGCAAGTGGCTTGATTATCTGGGATTTTTGACAATGATACCGACTGCAAAAATGAAGGTAGATTTGAGAGAGCTTAAGCAATTTTAGTATTTTCCTATGCAAAACTAGTTATACAAAGGTCTGAAAACGCCTTCTTTTATCCTCCGAATGGTTCAGAACCTTCGGAGGCTTTTTGTAAACCTAAGCACTTCTAACTTGCCTTATTTGTATTTCGAACTTAGTAAGTTTGTCGAACTATGTCTAAGTCCCCCCCTTTTGATTGAATCATCACTCATAAAAAGCTTTTTTCCTCAAATTTAGCCTCCTTATTTTTCTAAAAAGCCTTTATAACTCAAATAAAATTAGTATTTTTGTCCTCAAAATATGAAAATAAAGCAATCTTGACAGACTTTTGGCAAACGAATATCATGTTTCTCAAAAAAGTAGGTCCTCAAAGGGCTGAACTTTTGGCAAAGGAGTGTAATCTACACACGACTATGGATTTGCTGTTGTATTTTCCTCGCAAGTATGTGGATAAAACGAGGGTGATGAAAGTGGTAGACATTAGTGATGAGGAGAAGTATGTGAGTTTGATAGGGAAGATTGTACGGGTAGAGGAGGTGATGGGTAAGAATAATAAAAAAAGGCTAACAGCTTTATTTTCAGATGGTTCTGGGGCAGCAGAATTGGTTTGGTTTCAGGGCGTTTCTTTTATTAAAACGTGGCTGAAAGTGGGGGTTGAAGTTGCGCTATTTGGTCGCCCGACTGTGTATGGCAATATGGTCAGTTTTTCGCATCCCGAGTTAGATTGGTTACGAGATGAAAAGGGGGGAGAGGTTAAAACCTTTCAGATTTTGCCTTTTTATTCTTCTACGGACAAACTTTCTCGCTTTGGTTTGGATTCAAGGGGCTTTCGCATTTTGATAAAAAACATGATGGAGGTAGGCGAAAACTTGATAACAGAAACGTTAAGTCAAAACCTGATTCACAAATATAGCTTAATGTCTCGTCAAGATGCGATGAAAAATATTCATTTCCCCACTTCTTTTGAGAACTTGGAAAAGGCGCAATTTCGGGTGAAATTTGAGGAGTTATTTATGTTTCAATTGCTGCTTGCAAGCCGCAGGCAACATGCACAAGCCAAAAACCAGGCAAATCCATTTAGCAAAATAGGTACTTTTTTTACCGAATATTATGAAAAACACCTGCCTTTTACTTTGACAAACGCCCAAAAAAGAGTTTTGAAAGAAGTGCGAAAAGATTTGGCTCGCCCTATACAAATGAATCGCCTTGTACAAGGAGATGTAGGAAGTGGCAAAACGATGGTGGCTTTTATGACCATGCTCATGGCAAAAGACAATGGTTTTCAGTCGGTTATCATGGCTCCTACGGAGATTTTGGCAGAGCAGCATTTTCGTAAAATTTCGGAGTATGCCGAAAAATTGGGCATGACAGTGGCTTTTCTTTCAGGTAGTCAAAAAAAATCGGTCAAACGGAAAAACTTAGAAATCATTGCTGATGGGACGGCTGACATTGCGATTGGCACACATGCCTTGATTGAAGACCCTGTTATTTTTCAAAATTTGGGACTTGTCGTGATTGATGAGCAGCATAAGTTTGGGGTGGAACAAAGGGCAAAACTTTGGCGAAAAGCCTATCCTTTTCCGCATAACATGGTAATGACTGCAACGCCGATTCCTCGCACGCTTGCAATGACTTTGTATGGCGACATTGACGTGTCGGTCATAGATGAGTTGCCGCCTGGACGACAAGCAATCAAAACGATTACCTGTTTTGAGTCAAAACGTTTGGAGATTTTTGGCTTTTTGCGCAAAGAATTGGCGGCAGGGCGGCAGGTATATGTTGTGTATCCTTTGGTGGAGGAGTCGGAAAAGTCGGATTTGTTGGCGGTAGAAAATGGCTATGAGGCGTTTAGCAAGGCTTTTCCTGAATATCAAGTGGGAATTGTGCATGGGAAAATGCCTGCGGAAAATAAACAGATGGAAATGAAACGTTTTCTGCACAAAGAAACACAAATTTTGGTTTCTACAACGGTGATTGAGGTGGGCGTAGATGTGCCGAATGCGACTATTATGGTGATAGAAAATGCAGAAAGATTTGGTTTGTCGCAGTTGCATCAGCTACGGGGGCGTGTAGGGCGTGGGCAATTTCAGTCATTTTGTGTGTTGATGACTTCTAATAAACGTTCGGCTGATGCACGCAAACGCTTACGTGCGATGGTAGAAACGACTGACGGATTCAAAATTTCGGAAATAGATTTGGAAATACGAGGTCCCGGCGATTTTTTGGGACAAGACAAAGCG
>JAAFHL010000143.1 GCA_013298365.1 Bacteroidota bacterium
TTTACCAATAAAAAAGCGGTCATCAATGATTTATTTGAGGATTTTAAAAATGTGCCAAAGGAAGACAAAAGAGAAGTTGGGCAACTTTTAAACACCTTAAAAACGCAGGCGCAGGAAAAATTGCAAGTAGCAACAGAAGCACTTGCTGCCACAAAACCTACTTTTCACAAGCCACATGACATCACCTTGCCTGGCGATGCGTTTGTGCAGGGGGCGAGACATCCTTTGGCACTTGTGCAGCAAAAAATTGTGGCGATTTTTGAGCAAATTGGCTTTCAAGTTGCCACAGGTCCCGAAGTTGAGGACGATTGGCACAATTTCGGCGCACTCAACTTTGCCGAAAATCACCCTGCAAGGGATATGCAAGACACTTTTTTCGTGGCACAAAACCCCGATTTTCTGCTACGTACCCATACTTCTTCGGTACAAGTGCGTATCATGGAGCATCAGCAACCGCCTATTCGCATTGTGATGCCAGGACGTGTGTATAGAAATGAGGCTATTTCGGCACGAGCGCATTGTTTTTTCCATCAAGTAGAGGGTTTATATATTGACAAAAATGTGAGTTTTGCCGATATGCAGCAAGTGTTATTGTATTTTGCGAAGGCTCTTTTTGGCGAAAATGTTAGGATTCGTTTGCGTCCTTCCTACTTTCCTTTTACCGAAATTAGCGCAGAAATGGACGTTTCTTGCAAAATTTGTGAAGGCGATGGCTGCAATATTTGCAAACATACAGGCTGGCTCGAAATTATGGGCTGTGGCATGGTAGACCCGAATGTGTTGGATAATTGTGGTATAGATAGCAGCATTTATTCAGGCTATGCGTTTGGTATGGGCGTAGAACGCATTGCACAACTTTTATACAAAGTGCCTGATTTGCGTATGTATTCGCAAAATGATATTCGATTCTTGAAGCAATTTGAGAAGGTAGAGGGTTAAATACTGAATTTCTCGCAGATTTTCGGAGATAAAAGAACGCAGATTTTCGCCAATTAGGGGTTTATCTGCGAAATCTGCTATCATCTGTGAAAATCTGCGAGCCAGTAGCAAGGCTTCAAAATGGCAGAAATTTTCTCCTTGAAAAATGCAGATATTTCCCTACCTTTGCCCCGAAAATGAGCTATTTTTCCTCATTTTTGGTAAAATCCATGAGAATAACATTACTTTCTATACTTTTATTATTTTGTTGTAGTCTATTTGCGCAGCTTATCCCTAATTTAGGGGGACAAAGAGCAGGTATTTCAGCCATGACTTTTTTGAAAATGGACGTAAGCCCACGTTCTACGGGTATGGGGAGCGCAAATAATTGCTTGTCAGGAGATGCGTACAGTGCCTTTACAAATGTGGCAACGATGGCAGAAGTCAAAGATTTTAGCATCGGATTATCGAATACTTTTTGGGCTGCAGGCATCAATCATGCAGCTTTGGGCGTAGTAAAACCCACAAAAATCGGTAATTTTGGCGTTTCTATGGCGTATCTTTCTTCGGGAGCAATGCCTGTGCGCACCGAATTTCAACCAGATGGTACAGGAGAATATTTTTACGCATCTTCGTATAGCATTGGCGTAAACTATGCAAAACAGCTTACAGATGCGTTTAGCTATGGTGCAACGGTGAAGGTTGTGCGTGAGCAGTTGGCGCAGATGAATACGACAACTCCTGCGATTGATTTGGGCTTTTTGTATAGAACAGATTACAAAGATTTGAGTTTTGCGGTAAATATTCAAAATTTCGGATTCAATTCTAAGCTCAGTGGAAATTGGACCATTGATTCCGCTTTTTACAGTAAACCTGCAAACATAGACAACTATCCGCCGCCTACGGTGTTTCAACTAGGCATTTCGATGATTCCTTTCAAAACGGAATCACAATCTCTTACGGTTGCTGTACAACTCAATCATCCAAATGACAATGCCGAAAACATTCGATTAGGGGCAGAATATGCTTATAAATCGTTGTTATTTGCTCGTTTGGGCTACAAAATCAATGTAAAAGATGCTCCCTATCCCACACTTGGCATGGGTTTGCGTATGCGTATGGGTAAACATCCTTTGCGTTTCGATTATGCGTTTGAGCCTACCAAGTATTTGGGGGTAATGCACAAAATGGCGTTATCTTTATCCCTCAACAAAGAAGTGCGAAATTAAAGCAGCATGGCTTTCTCATAAAAAATAAAACCACAAAGTTCACAAAGAAAAGCCAACACAAAGAACACTAAGTAGCCTGCTTTCCTATTCATCTTTGTGTTCTTTGTGAAACCTTCGTGAACTTTGTGGTAAAATCCAGCCCTTTTAGGCAAACATTTTTTTTATGAGAAAGCCATGATTAAAGCAGCCTTTTGTTCATATTTTCGTTAGTTATTTTGTAACTTTGTAAAAAATGCACAACTATGTCTAAATATATTTTATCTTTTATCCTGGTTCTCATTACAGTTGCTTTTTCAAATCTCCAAGCACAGGGCGTAAATCTCAATGATTTTGGCGTTTCTGCCTTCAATGGTTCGGATATAAAAATAGAATGGCAAATCGAAAATGAGTCGGGCGTGTCGGAATATCGTTTGTATCGCAAAGTAGGCGGCAATGCCGAACAAAAATATGTAGGAACAATCTATGCAAATGGCAGTGGAAAATATACTTACTATGACAAAGACGTATTCAAAACAGAGGCAAGCGTAATTACCTACGAATTGAGGGTGATTAAAAATGGGAATCCTTCTTTCTTTTATGCCTCATTGACCTTCAATACTACTTCTGTGCAGCGAACTTGGGGGAGTATTAAAGGTATGTTTAAATAAAATATTCAGGCTTGCGTATTTTCACGCAGATAAACGCAGATTCAAAGACGCAGATTTACACAGATTAAGAAACATCTGCGTAAATCTGCGGTTTAATCTCTGTTTATCTGCGAGAACATAAAAAACGGTACAAATGAGGTTTGTTGTAAATTTTCCCAAAAATGAAAAGGTTAGCGGTACAAAAAGCACAAATTGAAATTACGAATTAGGTGGAATCACCTCATACATTTTTTTATTATCTAATTCCAACAAAATCATCTCGCATTTCCCTGCTGCTTTTTTCAACACAATGGGATAATTATCAAAGGTAATATTTCCCGCCTCTTGTGCGACCCATTCCAAAATAAGTTCAGGTTTTTCGCTGTACATAAAATGAAACTGAATCGTTTGCTTGCGAAAAACATCCTGCAACTGCAAACTAATCATATTGAGTGGCTGATGAAATCTCGCCTCAAATCTAGCATTTTTGGTACTAAAAGCGTATGTTGCTTCTGCCTTACTGCTATACAATGTATTATCACCAATGTAAGAAACTTCGTCCCAGTTATAGGCTTCTAAAATAAGGTGGAACAAATCAATATCGTTTAGCGTATGTTTTTGTGCTTTTTGCGTCATATAATAAAATAATAAGTTATATGAGGTAGATTGCAGATTACGTGCCAATTGTAAATGAGTGTAGCAATTATTCGTTTTTCCGTGTAAAAAAAAAGGGGAAATGTTACATTTATGCCTGAAAAACAGCCATATAAGTGTAAAAAAGTATTTAAGTTTTTTTTCTATTTTTTTGAAAAATAATTTATGTTGTGGATTAAAATATATTTTTTGCTTACCGGTCTTGAAAAATGAAATACATTTTACCTGAAAATAAATAGGCTTGGCGGCAAAAACTCTGTGGTAGCTAAAGCTCCTGTTGGGAGTCTCCTTCCCCCGTTTGATGTCTCCACCATAGCCGTCAAGCTAAGGCGTTAAACCCAGCCGTTTTTGTCTTTCGACAAAAACTGCCCTCCGAGGAGGGCATCTATTGCAAGGCTAAAAGCCTTTTGCATAAATGCCCTCTTCGGAGGGCAGCAAAAATGCTGGCATTTTTGCGGGTGGATTAAGCACATTGCACAAGATAGCTTGACAGCTATGATGTCTCCACCAAAAGGGGAAAAACATTTTCCAATAGGAAAAATATCCTACTGTAAAGAAAAAAGTGCTGTCATTTACCCTAAAAAATCGGCATGATTTATTTTCACAAAATAAATACTAAGCATTATGAGATGATTATAAGAAAAAGTAGTTAAGAAATATAAAAATCTACAAAATGAAGCATCTATAAATACCTGTTTGGGGCAATTTTATTCATAGCATGTAAATAAATGCGTTTTTTGGTAAAAAAACCTTTTTTTTCATTTTCTGCGTTTTTCCCAAAAATGTACAGTCTTTATAACACTACATGTAATAGGCGTAGAGATAAAACAGAAAAAGGCTGCCTTTTTGGGGGCAGCCTCCGTTTTTTCAGCTTTTTCTTAGATATTATCTCGCAAAAGTGGCATACTCATACAATGCGAGCCGCCCCTTGCACGAGAAAGCTCCCCTGATTCCAACAAAATCAAGGTATTTTCTACTTGTTCTGGCGTATTTTTCTGCTCATCAAATTCTTTTATCAAGTCTTTGGCAAGAATTGCCCGAAAACCCGCTTTTTCAAACTCCTCAATCGTCTTTTCGTTCCTGTCATAGCCTATCACAACACCTTCTTTGAGCGCAAGCACATTGCAAGAATCTGTCCATTGCTCACGACTGTCATACGGATAATGATTGCCGCCCGAATAAATAATGCGCACATCATTGGGGTGAACATTGTAAAAAGAAACGCTAATTTGACGCAATAAACCATCTATACCTGAGGGTTTTGAAACCCGCACATCGCTGATTTTTTTGTAATCTTCTTCCTTGCTCAACCAATAATCCTTGCTTGGATTGTAAGCTTCTGTATGTTTTTTATGAAACTGAATAATTTCTACCGCCTCTGCATCTTCTTGCTGCGAACGGTCTTTTCTGTGCATCAAACCTTTGAGATAAGATTTTTTCTTTTCGTCTTTATCCGCCTTTACTTCGTCCGAAAATTCGCCATACAAAACCCATACATCTCTGCGCACTTGGGTAAAAATGGTGTCAATGTGCATTTGCGCACGTTTTTTCGGGATTTTCACCACCGAAATCCACTCGATTTTGGTTTCAGGTTTGGCAAAAAGCGTGTGGATAATTTCATTTACCGCATTGGGCGAAGTTCTTTCACTGCAACCGACCACCAAATGATTAGGCGCAATCATCATAATATCGCCCCCTTCAATGGTAATGATTTGCTCATCTTGCTCTTTTTCATCTAGGAGAAAAAATTCACTGTCCTCCGTAATTTCAATCACTTTTTCAGGATTGTCTTTCAATAAATGATGAATTGCCAAAAATTTGGTCAAAATCGCTTCTCTCCTGCGTGCCAACTTTGCAGGTTTGCTGAGGAGAAAATGGTCATTTATCATAATCCCAATATCTCGAGTAAAGACAAAATTAGGCACAGGTGGAAAAATATAAATTTCTTCTTCTGGATCTTCGGTACTTGGCGGAAAGACGCCTGTCTTTATTTGGGGCGGTATTACACCTGTAATCAATATTTTAGCCAATAAATGTGCATCTTTCACCTCATTTTCTAAATGTGTTTGCACCTTACTATTGCAGTTTTCAATGGCACAAATAGCGGTAATAATATGCTGGCGAATGACAGGATTTTCTAATATTTTGCTCAAAATCCATTGCGCATCAACCACTTTATCCGAATTAAAATATTCAGGTCTGCCAGGATTTAACTCTGGCAGTCTTTCCTTTGATTTCTTTTTTGCAGCTTTTTTTTCTGCATCTTTGATAATGGGAATTTTTTCGGGGTCTAGAAAATAGAGCAAGGTTTTGACATAATCGTCATATTCTTGCTGCATTTTTTTGAGATGAACAGTGTCATCATATAACCAATCATGGAATTTTCCGGGCGTAATCTTGCCAATTCCCCCATCTGGGCTGTGAATCAAAATGCGTTTTAGCACCCCAAGTTCGGAGTTCACGCCTATTTGAGTTGTATTCATAATATATGTTTATTTTAACTAAAAATAGATTTCTTTCGACAAAGATAGGAGAAAACAATTAGAAACTTGCAACTATCCTGCGGAAAAAAATTTATCCTAAAACTATCTCATGGCAGCGATTTGAACAAAAATATAGCAAAGAAAGTTAAAGATGGGACAAATTCAAAGCAAATATGACAAATATTGTAACGTATATAGATTGTGGTTTTGTTGCTTACAAGCCGACATGGGAATATCAAGAGCGACTTTTACAAGAAGGCGCAAAGCTGAAATTATCTTACCCTCGAAATACTGCCCCGCACGACATTCCTACACAACATTATTTATTATTTTGTGAGCATAACCATGTTTTCACCTTGGGAAAAGGCGGAGATGCAGCAAATTTACGCATTAGCGAAGCCGAATGTGCCGAAAAAGGCATAGAATATTTTCACATCAATCGAGGCGGCGACATTACCTATCATGGCAAAGGGCAAATTACAGGCTATCCGATTTTTGATTTAGAAAAATTTAAGCCCGATATTCATTGGTATATGCGCACAATGGAGGAGGTTTTTATTCAATTGATTGCAGAATATGGCTTAAAAGGCGAAAGATTAGCAGGCTTTTCGGGCGTTTGGCTACATACAGAAACGGATTTTCCAAAAAAAATATGTGCTATGGGCGTGCGTTGCAGCCGTTGGATTACCATGCACGGGTTTGCCTTCAATGTAAACACAGATTTGTCTTACTTTGACTATATTGTGCCTTGCGGATTGGAAGGAAAAGGCGTAACTTCTTTGCAACAAGCGTTGGGCAGAGAAATAGACCTGCAAGAAGTAAAAGCAAAATTAAAAACGCATTTTATGCGAGAATTTGGGATAAGCGAAATGGTAGATGCAGTTTCAAGCCTTTAATTTCGCCTAAAGCTAATGGATAAAATGCGGAAAGGCAATTTTTTTCGATGAAACCTGTCATTTTTAAAAAAAATGACAGGTTTCATCGAAAAAGGATATATATTTGTCAAAAACATTTAATTCGATGAAAGATTATTTTGCCCCCTTATTAGCAGAAGGTACTTACCCTATTTATAATCGTGGCGTAAATGGAGATATTATTTTTCATACGCAGGAAAATTATCGTTATTTTCTACAAAAACTGGCAGAATATATCGGCAATTATACAGATATATATGCTTATTGTTTAATGCGAAATCATTTTCATTTGCTCTTAAAAGTAAAAGACAAGATTTCCAGCTAACCAAACACACCCAAAATACGTAAAAAACACTTGAAGTAACACAAAACACCATGCAACACGGACTTTCCATGTACAGCTCCTCGGCGGGGTCGGGCAAAACATTCACACTGGTATTTTCCTACCTGCGCATTGTTGTGCGCAATCCGCATCATTATCGCAACACCCTGGCGGTAACTTTTACGAATAAGGCAACAGAGGAAATGAAGACCCGTATTATCTCCGAATTAACGAAGTTGGCGGCGGGGAAAAAAACTTTGTATTTTGTGGAATTGGAGAAATATTTTGTAACAAATGAATTAGAAATTGACGTTGAAAAAAATGCGGGGCGAGCCTTAAATTTGATTTTGACGGATTATTCGAGTTTTTCGGTCTGCACGATTGAAAGTTTTTGTCAGCGCATTATTCGTTCTTTTGCCAAGGAATTGAACCTGCCTTTGGGCTATGAAATTGAAATGCAAAGTCGGGTGGTTTTGGACAAAATTACTGACGATTTGCTCTTAGATGCAGGTACAAATCCGCAACTTACTGCTTTATTAAGTCGCTTTATCGAAAGCCGAATTAGCAATCAAAAAGACTGGAAAATAGACAAAGAAATCAAACATCTTGCAGAAGAATTGTTTAAAGAAAGGTATCAGAAATTTGCAGAGTTCCACGAAATGGAGGAGAATTATATGGAGCAAATCAAGGAACTCGCTGATTTTGTGCAAAATACGCAAGAGAAATTTGAGACAAAAATGGAACAATATGCTTTACAGGCATTGGATATCATGGCGCAAAATGGCGTAGATACCGATGTGTTTTCGGGCGGAAAAAAAACAAGTTTAGGAAGAATTTTCCCTCGAATTGCAGACGGATATATTGAAGAAAAGGATTTTATACGGCTTGAAAAAGCATCAGTAAATATAGATTTATGGGTCAAAAAAGCGGACAGAGATTGGCTCACGCCAATTGCGATGCAACTGCAAAGTGTGGCAAAGGAGATGACTGATGTTTTTGAAAAGCATAGTATTTCCTATTTTACGGCACTCGAAGTCGCAAAAACGATTCATACCTTTGGTTTGCTCAATGAATTGCACAATAAATTGACAAATTACCGCAAGGAAAATCGTATGATGATGATTTCGGACACCAATTTTTTGCTGCAAAATATCGTAAAAGGCTCGGAAGATGTGCCTTTTTTATACGAAAAAATCGGAAATCAATATTTTTATTATCTGATAGATGAGTTTCAAGATACTTCGGAATTACAATGGAAAAACCTTTTTCCTTTGATTTGGAACGCACTTTCTTGCACGCCTGGCGATGACAATATGCTCGTAGGTGATGTAAAACAATCTATTTATCGTTGGCGTGGCGGTGAGTTAAAATTGATGCTCAATACCGTTCAAGAAGATGTAGGGCGTTTTCATGAGGTTTTGCCTCGTACTTTGAAAAATAATTGGCGAACAGCAAAGTCTATCGTAGATTTTAACAATCATTTTTTTGAATTGTCGGCGGAAAGATTGTCCGAAAATCTTGACCCTTTTTATAAGGAAATGTTTCGCAAAGCCTATTCTGATGTGGCGCAAAATGCCCAAAAATCGGCTGTTCCAGGTTTGGTTTCTGTGAGTTTTGTGGAAAAAGTGGGTGGCAAAGCTACCTGGAAAGAAGATGCAAAACGTAAAACGGTGGAGATTTTGGAACAAATTTCGCAAGATGGTTTTCCCTTGTCAAAAGTATTGATTTTGGTACGCACCCGAAAAGATGGCAACGAAATTGTGGCTTTTTTGCAAAGAAATAATGTTAAAATTACATCTTCGGAATCTTTGCTCTTAGACAGTCATCCCACCATCAAAATGTTGGTGGCTCTCTTATATTACCTTGTAGATGAACGAGATACATTGGCAAAAGCTACCGCAGGTTATTATTTTGACCAACTCAATAAACCTGAAATAACAGAAACAGAACGCAGCGCAGAGCAGATTTTGTCTTTGTTTCATAGCCAAAAATTTGAGTTGCCAGAGACCTTTGAGCAGCAAAGAAAGCAGCTTTTGCGCCTGCCTTTGTACGATTGCGTAGAGACTTTGCTTCGTCTTTCGCCCGAATTACTCAAACCTAATGCCTATTTGCAAGGTTTTTTGGACATTGTGTTGGAATATAATGGCAAAAATGACGGCGGCATTTCGGGCTTTTTGGAATGGTGGGAAACGCTCAAAGAAAAACGTTGTGTGAATGTGGCAGCAAGTGATGATGCGGTGCAAATTATGACAATTCACAAGGCAAAAGGCTTGGAGTTTCCGATAATTATCATGCCTTTTTGTGATTGGAGCCTCACGCCCAAAGTGAATAGCGTTTTTTGGGTGGAAACGGCAAATTTGCAAGAGATGAAAGAAAATGTAGGTGAAGAACTTTTGCCGCAGCCGTATAGCAATTTCCCTTTTTATCCCCTCAAATATGTCAATTCCTTGGAAAAAACGCACTATCGTTTGGCGCAGCAACAAGAAGACATAGATACAAAGTTGGATAATTTGAATTTGTTGTATGTGGCACTCACCCGTCCGCAATATCGTTTGTATGCGATTGCGCCCGCAAATGAAAAAAGTGTGGAAAAAGAAGGGCGAGAAACCAAAGTTGCTGATTTGTTATATGGACTTATTACAACAAATCATAATCTTTTGTATGAACAAGTAGAAGCAGGAACTTACACGATGGGGCAGGCAATTTCCTATCAAGAGACCTTGCGTTTAGACCATAAAGAGGAAAAAGAACCCGATAACATGCACGAATCGGTGATTGTGCAGCCTGTGGAAGACTGGCGCAAGATTATTCGGGTGCGAACCATGGGCAATCAGGTGTTTAGAACGATAAAAAGTGCGCAAGATGAAAAAATACAAATGGGCATTATGCTGCATTTGGCGTTGAGCAAAATACGTATTCCACAAGACATTGGCAATGCTTTGCAGAGTTTGCAACACAATGGCACGCTCACAAGTCAGCAAATTCCTACGGTTGCCGAGAAATTGGAAGGCATAGTAAAGCACCCGATTGCCGCAAATTGGTTTAGTGCAAATTGGGAAATACGCAATGAAGCGGAAATTCTTTGCGCTGATGGAGAATCTTATCGCCCCGACCGCATTTTGATAGGCACAGCCGAAACGCTGATTATTGACTACAAAACGGGACTTGTGAACCCAAGATATGCGAAGCAGGTGCAAGATTATATGCAAAGATTGAATGAAATGGGTTATCCAAATGTTCAGGGATTTTTGTATTATATTACGGAAGGGGAAGTGGTGCAGGTCTGATATTGCTCGCAGATTTTAAAGACGCAGATTTATAGCGTTAAGCCCTTAATTTGCGAAAATCTGCGACAAAACCTGCGTTTATCTGCGAGAAACTAATAAATAACATAAAAAATATGGAAATCATCAATCGAGTAACACAAAGTCCGCTTGTAACTTTTGACATAGAAAACTACTATCCACAAGGGACACGTAGCATTTTGGACATAAAAGACCAACTTTTTCAG
>JAAFHL010000144.1 GCA_013298365.1 Bacteroidota bacterium
ATCGAGGGGAAAATCGAAAGAGATAATCAGATAGCAACCATTATGATACAAGAAGGTGAATCTAATGAGAAGATAAAACGTTATACAGGTTTGACAGACAAGGAGATAGAAGCGTTAAGAAATCAAGATTTATAGCTTACCCACAATGTTTAATTTTCAACTATTTTTATATTTTATTATTTCAATTTTATGTTAAAAAACATGAAAAAAATGCTACTTGCGCTTTTGGTTTGTTGCTTGCAGCTAAGCGTTTTTGCGCAAAATGTATCTTCTATTTTGTATGAAAACTGGGACAATCCTGGCTGGTTGCCAACAGAAAAAGAGGACTATCTGTATGATGCGAACAATTACCTTACGCAATGGGAGTATAGGGAATGGGACGCAGGAGCTTCCGCTTGGCTACTTATTGGCAAAGCCGATTATACTAACAATGCAAATGGCGCACCTACGCAATTCATTGCAATGGGTTGGGATAGCAATACGAGTACTTGGGTAAACTCGGCAAAGGGCACCTATACCTACAATGCTGCGGGCAAAATGCTTACTTTTACAAATCATGATTGGGACAATGGTACTTGGAAAGTAACCTATATCGAAACCAATACCTACGACAATAATGGCTATTTAATTACCACCTTAGAAGAAAGTTTTGATTTAGCAGGCGCATTAATCTATAAAAATAGGACTACCTTTACCAATAATGCAGGGGGAGTTGTACAGCAAGCAATAGGCGAAAACTGGAATTTGAATACTTCTACTTGGATTACTGGGGGCAGAACGACCTATACTTATAATGCAAATAGCAAGGTAAGTTTAGAAACATTTGATATTTGGCAAAGCAACGCATGGGTTCCTGCGAACAAAATAAATTATTTTTATGATGCCAGTAATTATCTTATCCAGAATATTATGACCTATTATCAACCCGCTAATGGGCAATGGATAAACCAGCAACAGCTTAATTACGTGAACCTCACAAATGGTAAAATCTATCAAATAACCTATCTATATTGGAATTCAAACACAAATATATGGGAAAATTCATATAGAGAGACGAACACGTATAACAGTGTAGGCGTTAGCGAACCCTTGCGCTTGAATGTGCAGATAAGCCCTAATCCAACCGCCGATTATTTGCGTATCAACTTAGAGAATCAAATGCCTTTTACCGCTTCTATCGTTAATATAGAAGGAAAAACAGTACTTAGTGCGCAGAAATTCAATAGTCATAGCCCAATAGATGTGCGCACATTGCCTTCGGGGGTATATATGTTGCAGTTGCAGCAAAATGGTCGTGCTATGAACACAAAATTTGTGAAGGAATAAAATTAGCAATATGTTAGCGATTGTAAGCTAAAAAATGCCTTATTTTGCGGAAGTAAAATAAGGCGTTTTTCATGGCAAATAAACATGCTAAACAGGTAGTTTTCAAAATATAATTTGTAACTTAGCGCAAAATTCTATTTAGTAACAAATGAATATAGTAGGTAAAATAACAGGCATAAAGTATCAAGTTCTTTTAACCGAAGACTTGAAGGAGATTTCTATCAAAGATTTTGATATCAATGAGATGCCTTCCGTTTGCTTATTGAACGATAATAAGCATACATTTGCCATTTCAAAATGGGTTTCGCCCAAGCGAACTCGCTCTTATCCTTTTGAACGTGTTTTTAATACATTGAATATTTCAAAAAAAATTACGGTTATTCCTGTTGTAAAAGATGAAGGAACAAAAGGAGACCGAGATTTTCTTCAATGGGATACAGTTTCGCTCATGTCTTTATTGGACGTTTTTGTGATTTTTGCGTATTATGAGACGGCGGAAAAAGCGGATTTGAAAATAACAAATCAACAATTTGATAATCAATATATTATTACAAAAATTAAATAGCTCAGCTTTACACTGGAATTTACAGGAACTCAATAGTAATTTACATAATATTATTGATAAAATATGTATTTGTTATGCCGCAATAGCGGAATCAACAGGTGTAAAACTTCATAGTGCAAAAGGATTAGAAAAATTTAAAGAAAAAATAGGGAAAGATGTTTCTCTTTTCATGGCTTTTTCAAGAGAAAAAGCAGAAAATGCACAAAAAAGGGAGTTTGTAACAATTCAACCAAAAGAAAGTCTATCTACACTTTCAAAAGCAAAAGTTACTATTACAAATTATTTGGGAGGACAATATTTTTTAACTGTAGATGAAATTATGCTTACTCACGATAAAGTAAGTTTAATAGAAGGAAAACATAGTAAAAACAGTATTTTGCCAAGCAAAGGTGATATTAAAGACGGTTTATTGAAGATGATATTGTATTGCAATCTTTTAGAAGTTACTGTAAATGGACTGCAAATACAAAGTCAGGCAGTATTATGTTTGACTTCTTCTAAGCTCAAAGGTGGGATTAATTCTTCAAATAGCAAAGAAGAAATAGCCAGTTTTTTTCAAGAAAATAATTTTTCAGAATCTCAAAAAATATTAATTGAGAAAGTCATAGATGAGGCTAATCAAAATAAATTTATTGTAAAAATTCAGTTTTCAGCATGATAAAAAGTCCATTAAGATACCCTGGCGGGAAAAGTAGGTCAATAGATTTAATCGCTACGATTATTCCCGAATTTGACGAGTTTAGAGAACCTTTTTTGGGTGGAGGCTCTATTTTTATTCATACAAAACAACGTTTTCCTGACAAGAAATTTTGGGTAAATGACCTTTATTTTGAACTGTTTAAATTTTGGGAAATGGCGCAACATGATATTGATGCGCTCATTGCCCAAATTTATGAGTGGCGCAATCAATTTCCTGTCGGCAAAGATTTACATAGATTCTTAAATGAAAATTTAGCTTCTTTTAATGATTTAGAACGAGGAACAGCTTTTTTTATTTATAATCGTATTACATTTTCAGGTACAAGTTTAAGTGGCGGTTTTAGCGAAGCTGCATTTAATGGGCGTTTCACAGAAAGTAGTATTCAACGGCTTGTGCCATTTTCAAAAGTAATAAATGGTACAACAATTACGAATTTTGATTACGAAGAGTTGGTGAAAAAAGAGGGTGAAAATGTTTTTATTTTTCTTGACCCACCGTATTATTCAGCTACAAAATCGGCTTTGTACGGAAAAAATGGAAATATGCACAAATCTTTCGACCACAGAAAATTTGCGGAAAATATGAAAAATTGTACCCATAAATGGCTAATAACTTATGATGATAGTCAATACATAAGAGAGCTATTTTCTTTTGCAAACATAATGCCCTGGGAGCTAATGTATGGAATGAAAAATGTAAAAGAAGGTGCAGACCAAAAAGGGAAAGAACTTTTTATTTCAAACTATTTGACACAACTACCCGAAACACAACAATTAACTTTATTTGAACAAAAAATATCATATCACTAATATTCCATCATTTTATGGCAAAACAAAAAAACATTCCTAAGCAAAAAGTCCAAGAGGCTGAAAAGCCTGCTGTTGTAGAGATAAAACCCATTATTGAGCCTGTTATTTGGTATAAACGTCCAATAATTTGGGCATTTATTACAGGTATTTTTGCTTTTTTCTTATATACCAATACCCTCAACCATGAATATGCCTTTGATGATGATATATGTACCCTCAAAAATGACTTTGTCAAAAAAGGCTGGGACGGAACAAAGGAGATTTTCAAGTATGGTTCGGTAAAAGGCTTTAATTTAGATGAATTAGGTATTCCTCGCAATAATTCTGCGACCTATCGTCCCATTACTTTGATGACTTTTGCCACAGAGCAGCAGTTTTTTTGCGAATTAAAGCCTTCACGTAGCCATTGGTTTTCCATTATTTTGTATGGGATATGTGTAGGCTTATTGTGTGCTTTTTTTATTCGAGCCATGAAAGACTATCCGATTGCGATTCCGATTTTGATAGCGGTTTTGTTTGCAGCACACCCTTTACATACCGAATCCGTTGCCAATGTCAAAAGTAGAGACGAGGTTTTGTCTGTTCTCTTTTTTGCCTTGACAATGAACCTTTTATGGTCGTATTTAGATACCAAAAAAATAGGCATGATGCTTGCGGCTGCATTTGCCTATTTGATGGCTTTGCTTTCAAAGGAAAATGGAGTTACCTATATTGCAGCAATTCCTATTGCATTATATGTATTTAAAGACTTGAAAATCAATCAAATTGCCAAGATTTCTGCACCATTTTTGGGTATGGCTCTGTTTTATTTGATGCTAAGAAATAATATCTTGGACCCAATGGATAGCAAAACAGGTAGCGGTGTAGGACTTGTGGTAAATAATGTAGTCTGGGGTGCTGCTCAAAATGAAAAACTCCCTACCATGCTCAATATATGGTTACAATATTTCAAATTGCTGATAATTCCTTCTCCACTTTCGTATGACTATTCTTTTAGCCAAATTCCTATCTCTAAATGGAGTGATATAAATGTGATTATCAGCTTATTTCTCAATCTTGCTGCGGTGGCAGCAGGTGCTTGGTTAGTTTTCAAAAAGCAAATTACAGGTTTTGGGATTCTCTTTTATTTCATCACTTTTTCGGTCATTTCGCACTTTTTTGTGCCTGTTGCTTCTACCATGGCAGAGCGTTTTATGTTTGCGCCTGTGTTGGGTTTTTGCGTGCTGGCAGTTGTGGGCATGTATCAATTATTGGAAAAAGTTTTGCCCCAAAATATGGCTATTTATGCGACGATTGCCATTTTTTGCCTTATCATCGCAGGTTATAGTTTTATTACCGTTAAAAGAAATCCTGTTTGGAAAAATAATGAAACTTTGTTTGCTTCGGGCATCACTTCTTCGCCGAATAGCTTCCGCACGCATTACAATTATGCGGAAACCATGCGGGTAAAGGCAGAAAATACCAAGAAAAAAGTAGAGGAAATGAAACGAAAATCAGCAAATCCTGCCGAAATACAAGCGGAAAATACCCAAGTAAACAATTTATTCAAAGAAGCCATTCGCAACTACGAAAATTCTTTCAAAATTTGGGATAAAGAAGCAATGACTTGGTACAATGCGTCTGTTTGTTATTTGGGCATTCAAGATACGGTAAATGCACAAAAGGCTTTGATAAAATGTCTTGCCCTCAATCCCCGTTATGCACAAGCTGCGAATAACTTAGGGGTTATCTTTTTTATGAAAAAAGATTATATCAAAGCGAGGGAATATTTTACACAATCGCTGAATGCGGGCAATCCCGACCAAGCAAGTGTTTTGACAAACATTGGCGCAACACATCATAATAGGGGAGAGGCAATACCTGCTATCGAAAACTATGAAAAAGCATATCAGTTTCTCAAATCAAGAAGAATGCCCTTGAATGCCAGTCTTTTACAAAATTTGATAGCCTTGCATACTGCAACGGGACACCCCGAAAAAGCAGCAATCTATCAGGCGGAATTGGGTGGCGGAAAGAAATAAAAAAAGGGCAGATTAAACACTATGTGGTTTAGTCTGCCCTTTTTCTTATCATCTATAGTATGCTCATAACGATTACAAGGATTTACGCAACTTAGGGCTTTTATCTCCAAAAATCGGCAAGAACTTAATCATGCTGTATTTTGGCATTAAAATGATGCGCCAAAACTCACATAAGTATTTCTACCATTACCTGGCAGAATACCGGGTCCGGGATAACCGCCTGCCCTACGAGTTGCATATTCTTCGTTTCCAAGGTTATTGACCCCAACTTTAACATTGTATTTTTCAAGAAATCTATACGAAAGTGATACGTCCATTAGCTGATAAGCTGAAAGTTTTCCAGTCGTTGCGGTTGCATTAGGTAGTTCTGTATTTGCCGCATCTGTAAATACATTACCCACACTACTCAGTTGAAAGCTTGCAGCAAACCCTTTTAGATAATAGTTTGCGCCAAAACGGTGAATATATTGAGGGGCATTTTCTACTCGCTTGTTGACAATAGATTTTGCAGGGTCATTGATAATGTCGGGATTATTCCACTTTACATATTTTGCATCAATAAAAGCATTTGAGGCAAAAAGACTGATACTGCCTAATTTTGATTTGTCCGTAAACATTTTCACCACATCAATTTCTATATACGACTCAATTCCTTTGCTTACTGATGTACCAATATTTGTTTTGAAGGGCGCAGCATTTTGCGTGATTGTACCGATGCGATTGTCGTAGTGTAAGTAAAAAATGCCTACATCAAAATTCAAATAATTTTTCACAGCACCTCTGTAACCCAAATCTGCATTGAAGCCACTTGCATCTTTCAAATTTGGGTCAATGATTTCGGTAGTAGCTGAGGGGGTAAGTTCCGAAAAAGTAACGGGACGATATGCCAAGGAATAATTGCCATAAAGAGTTGTTTTTTCTGTAAGTTTAAATTCTGTGCCGATTCCATACAATAGTAGCTTGCGTACACGATTGTTAGAAGTTAGTGTACCTGTTTGTGTAGTATTGATATAACCCTCACTCTGATTTGCAATATACTCAAAACGAATGCCTGGCACTACTTTGAGTCGTTTACCGATTTGAAAAATATTTTCTGCAAATACCGCATAATTGATTGTTCCAAAGCTTAATGAACGCCCATATTGCGGATTTGTGAGCGTTAAATCAAAATCATTTCCAGTTGTTCCTGTACCAAGTTGATTCCTTTTTGTACTTCCACGATAAGTCCTTATTCCTCCTGCAAAAATATGCGGTCTCCCTAACAATCTATACTTCGCAGAGACACGTGCTTCCGTTCCATAATTTTGGTATTCATCTCTATCTACCTGTCTTGCATTATATTGCAGCGTTGTGGCATTAATGCTATCTTTTGTGGTGATAGATTTCGTAAAACCAACACTATTTCGTTGTGCAATCGTAGCAAATGATTTAATTTGTAAATTGACGGAGGGCGATATATCATATTTGAATGTAAGGGAAGCCACATTGAAGGGCGCAGCAAACCAATTTCTTTCTCTAAAAGATTGACGATGATTTTCTGCAAATTGAGCATCTGTAAGCCCGCCCGCTTGCTGACTTTCATAATTCATATTCGTATATTCTGCCGCAATATTTATTTTTCTGCTCAGTTGATAGTTTGCAGAAAAATATCCTGTATAAATACCGTAACGGCTGTTATTACGCCACCCTTCCGCACTACGATGATGTAGAAATCCATAATAAGAAAACTTTTTGTATGTGCCACCCATGGCATTATACGTATTAAATAAGTTGTATGAGCCAAGCGTTTGTTGCATTTCATACGAAATGACTTTGTTAGGATTTCCTTTTTTGATTTGATAGTTGAGCAAGCCGCCAAACTGTGGTCCATATTGCAAAGAAGCAGCCCCACGTACTACCTCAATTTTCTCGACTGCTTCCATCGGAGGCGTGTAGTAGGTTTCAGGGTAGCCAAAAACCTCCGAACTAATGTCATATCCATTTTGCCTAACATTAAATTCCCATGAACGATTTGGGCTTAGTCCCCTTGTAGCTATACCTGCCTGAATACCTGAACCATCATTTTCCCAAATAGTTACGCCTGGTACTTTTGCAAAAACTTGGCGAGTGTTGTTCGTGCTTAGGTCAGCACTTATTTTATCCAGTCGAATGACTTCTGTTTTTTTGCCTGCATAAATTACATTGTCTTTCATATCTGGCAGATGCTCCATTCCCCCTAATAAACGATATTCTCTTATAATGACATCATTGAGGTGTAGCTCTTTTAGTGTGTCGTTTTGCTGAGCCTGTACGATTGAAAAAGCAGTCATACTGAAAACCGCCATCAAGGTAGTTGATATTTTCATGTTGATAATAAATTTGTAAAATAGTTTAAAGCTAGAATTATGGCGCAAAATTACTATTTAGAATGATTCTAAACAAGCATATAACTATTTTATTTTCAATTTAGTTTTATGATAGGAGAAAAGAGTTTTGACTCAGAAAAGGAGGTAGCAAGTAATTTTGTCAGAAAGAATGCCCTAACAACGGCAAAGGAGAAATCGAAGATGCGAAAAATGTTATCAAATATCACTAACGTTGAAGCCAAAAGTCGTAGCCTTGCAGGTGGCATCTTGGTTCGACATAGTTCGACACACTTCGGCAAGCTCAGCGGGTGCAGCTCCCTAACCATCGATTTAAATACCTGCATCGGTAAAAATAAAAACAGATAATAATGCAAATCAAGAGTTAGAAATTTAATGTAAATATATGGCTATTAATTACTTATGTCTTTTCTTACTGTCCCGTAGGGACAAAATATTGGTAGAAAATAATCATATCCCATACCCATTTTTGAAATTCATGCTTTTAGCATGAATTCTTCTTAGGAAATGGGGGAAACATTGCGTTTCTACCGATATTTAGCCCTTACGGGGCTTTGAAAAGCACTTTTCAACCCTTGATTCGCATTAATAATACATTTATAAGTACGAGTTGTAAAAAAACTAATAAGATAATTTAGTATTAAATAAATGATTGTCATATAGTTAGTATAACTTTCAACTCTCCACTTTTAACTATCAACTACTTAGTGGCTCAACCTTTGTTTTCTGTTCAATGTTTTTGAACAGTTGTGTGTGTTGTTTTTTGAAAACATATTGCATAATAGATTTAAGGGGGAAGGGTGATTGAAATTGAATGTTTTCTTCAATCAGCGTAAAATCTTTATCTGCCATTATTACATAAGTCATTTCGATTCTGGTGAACTTCATCACTGTCGCACGCATTATTACGAGCATTTTAATCGAATTGCTTTCAATTGTTACGGGATAGGTAAACGAAAAAGGAACTCCACAAAATGTTAGCGTTTCGTGAACTAAATAACTATCAATTCCCGTCTTGTCTATTTTGCTAATTACAGGGTGAACAGATGCAAACTTTTGCATATCTGTTAGATAGTCAAAAATGAAGTCGCTTGTTGCGTTGATGCTAAACGAAAGTTTCATGTTTAATAATGTTGATTTATGGGAAATATGAAAGCAAAATCTAGATTTATTTCCCACCGTTGTTGGTATCTAATCCATATCCGTCAGTCTAAAAAATAAATCATTGTTTTGATATGTTATATCTTACCCCAGTTTGGAATCTCCTCCAAACTGGGGTATCATTTACCCTGAAAAGGGTAAATACGATATTTTCCAATATGGAAAATATTTTCTCCGTTGGGAGGAGACTCCCAACGGGGGAGTTAGACTGACGGATATGGTGTTTAAGTCAATGAGTTAGTCTCTTCAGAAATATATTTTTTCAGGATATTCAGTTCAATAAAAACAAGTCCGCACACAACCATGATTTCTCCCAAAAAGTAAACAATACCGAAAATCGTAAGGCTATTACGATAGTATATTAAAAGACACAATGTCAAACAGGAATAAAGCAAATTAGCGATACTGATTACTTTTAAAAAAGGTTGCCAATTTTCTCTTAACCACAAAAAACAGATACCTGAATACATGCAAAATATTGCCGCAATGATAGAAAGATAAGTCAGTATTATTTTAGGGAGTCCAACATATTCATTAAATGTCCTCAAAATAGCGAATAACAAGAATGCAGTAGTGAATGCGCCAAAGCAATCAACTAAAAAAAGCGTTTTGGGCTTTATTTTAGCAAAATTATTAAGGATAGGGACACTTGTAATATCAAAAAAGTTTTTCATCGTATTAGCAAGATATTTGAAGATGTTTTATTGTTTATTTTCGTTTTGACGAAGCAAATACATTCTTTGCAGGTATAGATGGAAATCTAACATCAATCTTACTGCAACCTCCCCACAGGATACAAACTATGCGTAGGCTCATAATACGGCGAATGTTTATACACCCATTCCAACTGTGCTTCAGCATTTGCCGCAAATTCTTTGTCATTTTTTTTCTTTTCTTCCAATTCTGCTCGCAAGTCAGGATTTTTTTTCAACAATTCTGCCGCAGTATCTTCAAAAATATACGCAGAAAAATACTCTTTTTGCTGCAAAATACCATCAAAACGATTCCATGCAAAATACGAGTCAGGGGCTTGTGGCTCAAGCGTTTCTACCGCAAAACGAGTAGCTTTTACCTTGAAATCACCTTTGTGAAATAGTTGTTTTCTCATCACCTTTTCTACTTTTACTTGAGAGTGAAGAAAATGACTTTCATAAGGTTTTGCAGGCGACTTATAATCTTTGATATAATACATTTCCACGTCCAAAGCTTCTTCTTTTTCCAAAATAGAAACTTCACAGCCATTCATTTTCAACAAGTTAATCAATTCTGAATAGGCTTGCGGAACAATATAAAAGGCGGGTTTTTCTATTTCTAAAGTAGATTTTAAGCGATTCCAATGCGGAATGTCTTTTTCCCAAGGCGCATTTCTATCATAATACAAACGAGGCAAACCCGAAACTTCACTTTCTTTGTATTTCGCTGCATAACCTTTAAAATGAAAAATATCTTTTTGAGATTCATCAATATCCCATTGAATTGCCACTTTTGCCTGCGCCAAATATGCCGCATCAGCCTTTTTTCGCAACCCATAAATGGCATTTTTTTCTTGCTGCATAAATTTCAACACCACTTCCATAAAGGCGTATGTACTTTTTACCCTATCCTCAAAAG
>JAAFHL010000145.1 GCA_013298365.1 Bacteroidota bacterium
TATAAAAAAAGTTTACTTTTGTTGGTTTACATAACATATAACCAAAATACTTACAAAAAATGAAAAAATTATTATTCTTGTTTGTTATGATGAGCTGTGTCCTACAAGTTAGCATAGCCAAAAAAAACCCAGGCAAATTGGAAGACACGCAGCCTAAAAATGCACCTGCGCCTTTTTCTGATGTAAAAAAAGGGGGAAATACGGTAACTATTACAAAAACACCGACTATTCCTGTAACAAAAACACCAGAAAAAGAACAAAAAGAGTCTCCACAAAAAGACAAGCCCGTAGCTAAGCCAAAACCACCCAAATCTGCGCAAAAACAAACAACTAAGGAATTAGATGAGGAGGCATACCGAGCATTTTTGATAGATTCTGTGAATAAATCCTTTACGTATCGCACAGATAAAGTAGATTTGAATGAGCAAACGAGCATCTCCGTTCCTGCGGGTTTCAAATATTTAGATGGCAAACAAAGCCGTTTTATTTTGGAGAAATTGTGGGGAAACTTGCCTGATTCTTCATTCTTAGGTATGTTGATACCCGCTAATTATCAAGCACTTGACACCAATTTATGGGCATTTGTGATTCAATATAGCGAAACAGGGCATATAGATGACAAAGACGCAGACGACATAAACTATGACGATTTATTGGCAGAAATACAAAAAAGTGATAAGGAGGACAATGAAGTGCGCAGCAGCATGGGATTATCTGCTTTGTATGTGGTAGGTTGGGCAAATCCCCCTTTTTATGACAAAGAAAAAAAGACTTTACATTGGGCAAAGGAATTGCGCACAGATGAGTCGGAGCGACACACCTTAAATTATGACATTCGTATTTTGGGCAGAAATGGGCTTTTATCGCTCAATGCCGTAGGCGGCATGGAACAGATGGGGCTGATAAAACCTGAAATTGATAAGATTATTTCAGCAGTTGCGTTCAAAGATGGTAAAAAATATAGTGACTTTGACCCTGCCATAGACAAAGTTGCAGCAGTAGGAATAGGCGGTTTGATAGCAGGAAAAGTGTTGGCAAAAGCAGGTTTTTTTGCGGTATTGGCAAAATTTGGCAAAGTCATTATTGCAGGAATTGTGGCATTTGCGGGTGGCATTTGGCGTTTTCTGACAGGCAGGAAGAAAGAAGAATAGTATATGTGATACTATAAAAGTTTTGGTTTTCTGCACAAAGCAGGGTTTAAACCCTGCTTTGTGCAGAAAACCAAAAAAAATGTTTCTCTGACAAAAAAAATCATCTTCTTTTGCAATCATATACAATTAATGTGTAATTTTGCGCCCTAATTACAATAAATATTTCTATTTACGGAAATATCATTTATAATGATGCGTTTATTGCCTCAAAACGGTAAACGATTAACCACAAAATACATACATGAGACTGTTCGACAACTCTCTATTAGATTCACTTAGCGACAATGGTTTGGCTTTGGCGCAAAAATTGGAAAACAAAACAGCGGTAATTGGTATCGCAGGTTTGGGCTATGTTGGAATGCCGATTGCGCTGGAATTTGCACGCATGGGCTATCAAACGATTGGGGTGGACCCTTCGAAATGGAAAATTGAAAAATTGAATCGTGCCGAAAACTACATTGAAGACTTGAAAGATGAAGAGGTAGCAGAGGTGATTCATAGTGGTATTTTTAAGGCGTATGACAATTACGAGCCTTTGGCAGAGGCAGATGTGATTTACATTTGTGTGCCTACACCTTTCAACGACAATAAAGACCCTGATTTGGCGTATGTATTGAGTTCTGGCGAGGGGATTGCTACGATTTTGAAAAAAGGTCAATTGGTTATCTTAAAAAGTACCACATTCCCTGGCACAACCGAAGATTATTTGATTCCCATTTTGAATAAATCAGGCTTGAAGCCTACTTCTGATTACTTTATTGCATTTAGTCCTGAACGTGTGGACCCAGGTAATAAAGTATTCAACACGCAAAATACCCCGATAGTTGTGGGCGGTATAGACCCTGATAGCTCTATTTTGGCAGCTTTGACCAATAGC
The DNA here is from genome assembly GCA_013298365.1 of Bacteroidota bacterium. Taxonomy (GTDB): domain Bacteria; phylum Bacteroidota; class Bacteroidia; order J057; family J057; genus JAAFHL01. The sequence continues at coordinate 2,029 of JAAFHL010000145.1, forward strand.
AAAGTAGTTCAGAAGGTGTATATGGTGGATAATCCAAAAGTGGCAGAATTGGAAAAATTATTGGAAAATATTTTCCGTAGTGTAAATATCGCTTTGGTAAATGAATTGGCGTTACTTTGCGAAAGAATGGGTGGCATCAATGTATGGGAAGTGGTTGAGGCAGCAAGTACTAAGCCTTTTGGTTACATGAAGTTTGTGCCAGGTCCTGGCGTAGGCGGTCACTGTATTCCAATTGACCCTTATTATTTGTCTTGGTTAGCAAGAGAGTACGATTTTGAAACCAAATTCATTACCCTTGCAGCGAATGTGAATGAGAGTATGCCTTATCACGTAGTGAATGTAGTAATTAAAGAAATAGCGAATCAGCCCGTTTCTTTGGCTAATGCACGTGTATTAATCGTTGGGGTTTCTTTCAAGAAAAACGTAAAAGATTTGCGTCACTCTCCCGCAGAAGCAGTTATCGCTCGTTTGATGGAAGCTGGCGTAGGCGCTATCGAAATAACAGACCCTTGGGTAGAAGCAGATGGCTACAAAGCAGCGGGCAAAACTTTCTATACAAAAGAAATTACCCCAGAAATGATAGCGTCATATAATGTCGTTTTGTTGGTTACAGACCATGACGACTTCGATATTCCAACGATTGTAGAACATGCAGCTTATGTTGTAGATACACGTAATATGGCGAAAGATATAACAAAAGGCAGAGAAAAAATATACCTTTTGGGTTCTTCTGAGAAAAAAGAAAGAATTAGAATGGAGCATTAAGCAAATATTTTTTTTCGCATAAAAAAAGCGGTGGCTTCATTTGAGCCATCGCTTTTTTGTTTTTGATGTTAGTTTGATGTCAGCGTTTTTTCAAGAATTCATCTAATTTCGCTAAATCAGACTTTGCACCAATCAAAAATAATTTATCTGTTTTTCCTACAACGATAGAAGGGTGCGGATTCAATTTTATTTTTTGATTTTCTTTTTTTCGCCCAACAACCAACAAACCCGTTTGAGAACGTACATGTAATTCTGATAAGGTTTTGCCCCAAAGTTTTGGATATAGCACACAATCAACCGTTTCCACATGAATATCTGAATCATTTTCGCCCGCAATCAATTCCACAAACTCAATCAAGCCAGGACGAGTAAGCATATTGACCATTCTCCGTCCACCTATCATATTGGGTAAAATAACATGTGTAGCCCCTGCACGCATCAATTTTGGCACATTATAGTCATGTTCTGCACGAGAAATTATTTCCAAATTGGCATTAATTCCCCTTGCAGTCAAAGTAATAAACACATTTTCTGCATCATTTGGCAAAGCAGAAATCAAGCCTTTTGCTTTTTGAATATTTGCGCTTTGCAACGCCTCCTCCGAAGTCGCATCGCCTACTAAACCCACAAAATGTTTGGGAAAATTCACCAAAAAATCTTCTACAATTTCCCTATTTTGGTCTATACCAATAAAAGTCTGGTTTTGACGCACAAGTTCCTGTGCGCATTCACGCCCCGAGCGACCTAATCCGCAGATAATAATATGATTTTCTAATTGATTCATTTTTTTTCTAAAACGATAAGCATTTAAAAATTGACGTAGTTGCCCTTCTACTACAAAAGAGGTAACGGTAGTGATAGAGAAGATGAAAATAACAGCACTCGCTAATAAAAGACTGATAGTAAATAGTTTACCAATATCAGAAAGTTCTTCTTTGCCCAAAATACCATAGCCCACCGTACACACAGAAATAACTGTCATATATAGCGCATCTATAAAACTATAATTTTCTATCCACATATAACCTGCCGTTCCAAGTAAAATTAATATCCAAAACAGTCCCACAGCCCAAAATATTTTTTGAAGGGGATTGCGAGAGAGAGAAGTATAATGTATCATGCAAGATGGTTTATGCTATTTTGCTTCAAAATTAGGAAGTTTTTTTGAAAAGACAGGAATTGAGGTGTATATTTGTAAGCTATTTATAATAAATATGATATGAAAAGTTTTGAAAATTGGACACAAGAAGAAGTCGAAACTACTTTTGGCATTGAAGAATTGGACACTTTGCCTTTATTAGAAGAATGGATTTCGGCTGACATTCAAGCAAATGAGCATGAGCAATATGTATTAGAAAAAATGAAAAAGCATTTGCTTAACCGAGTAGATTCATGGAATGAAGATGAACTAAAATTGTTTTTTATTGGACCTTTGGTGGAATTAGCAGACATAGATAGCCCACTTTTCAAGGCTTTCACACAACGCAGTTTTTCAACAACCATAAATGATATAGAAATTGGGGGTAAAGTGGATTTTGTCATCGCAAAAGGTAAGCAAAAACCGATTACGCCTTTTTTTTGTTTGCATGAGTACAAACAAGAGAACAGGAGAGACAATGACCCTTTAGGTCAAGTATTGATAGCAATGGTAGCGGCACAACACCTTAATGCAGCAGAAATGCCTATTTTAGGTGCGTATATTTCAGGTAGGATGTGGTTTTTTGTGGTATTACAAGACAAAAAATATGCCCACAGCAACGCTTTTAATGCTTCTGATGAAGCTATTTTTCGCATTTTTTCCATTCTCAAAAAATCTAAATTATTGGTGGCATCTTTTTGTAAATAAAACTATTATTCATGACAGACAATAACCTATATATTAGAGACATAACTATAGAAAAATTTTGGGGGAAATACCAAGTAGCTTGGGAACTTGACCCCAAAGTGAATATTTTGGTAGGGGGAAATGGGAGCGGAAAAAGTACGATATTGAGGCTGATTGAAGATGCTTTTGCGCTGCAAAACCTTTCTGATTTACCCAAAGGTAAAATAAATAAGACAAAAATATATATCTATTTTAGCAATTATTATCTTATTTCTAATGTTGAATTAGTCCATTTCACTGCATTAAATTGTGTCAAAATCAGTACTTTTGATGAGTCATTGCGAGATAAAAGCAAATTGCGAAAAAATAATAGCCCTTTAGACTTAACCTTAGAGAGTCTTCTTTATCAACGGTTTCCCAATATTTATTCTTTTTCTGATTATCGTTTAAAAGCAACAAATCCAAATTCTGGGGTCAGTGCTGAAATCATACAAAAAAGAATAAATCTGTTATTTCAAATTATTGATTCTTTTTTTGCAGAAACTCATAAACATATTTTTATTAGTGATGATAATAGGGTTTGTTTCCGAAAAGAAAATCAAGTTTTTGACCATGATGATTTATCGTCAGGAGAAAAACAATTATTAATCATTTTGTTTAAAGTTTTTTTACAGGAAGAAAAGCCTTTTGTTTTGCTCATGGACGAACCCGAAATCTCATTAGATACAGAATGGCAAGCGATTTTGATTGAAAAAATATTGGCATTAAATCCGCTTGCACAATTAATCATTGTAACCCATTCGCCGAGTATTTTTGGCGATGGTTGGGGCGATAAATTAGTATGGATGGAAGATATTATTACACAAAATACAGAAAATCATGAATAAAAAAAGTCAATACAAAAGTATAGCACGACATTTTAAAAATGATGCACGAATCTTACCTATTTCAATTATCCTGAAATGAATAAAATACAAAAAGATATACAACTGTTTTTTCATGAAAATAGCAATATGTGAAAATAAATGTATATTTGCTATTTCATTTTGAGCAATTACTAACATAACACAATAACATGATTACACTCAATCGCTTCGGACTGTCTAATTTTCGGGTATTTAAAGAATACACCGAATTTGAATTTGCGCCTATTACTGTTTTGACAGGCGCAAATAATTCGGGCAAAAGCAGTCTGTTGAAAGCTTTGTTGTTGGTACAGGATAATGCGAAAAGAAATGGCTTAAAAGAATTGGAGTTTGATGGTGGAGAACATAATTTAGGAAGTTGGGAGTTTACGAAAAATAAATTTTCGGATAGTGAGGTGATGGAGTTTGGGATTGGGTTTAAGAATGTGGAGAGTGATTGGTTTTTAATGGAATATATAGAAAATTTCACTAACAAAATAAGGTTTAGAAATAAGGTATTAGATAGTGAAAATAGTTCCCTTTCTGTAAAAATAAAAAATCAAGTTGTTGTTAATAATTGTGCAGATTTTGAATCAGCAATTTTAAATCAATTGACTCCAAAATTAAGAGAGGAATGGGAATCAAATTCAGACTTTTTTTCACTTTTTTTTGAAAATTTGAGGGAAGATTTAGTGTATGAAGACCCTAAATTTCAAATCTATATCGATGAAGAGGCTTCTTATTTTATTGTGAATTATTTTAACATCGAATACCTCGGCGTTTCTCGTGGCAAACAAGAACATGCCTATCAACATTCCAAAAAAGATTCCGCGCTTGCCGATTTATTGGTTCAGTTTTTAAAATCCAATTTTGCACAAGATAGCAAAGCCCAAGTTTTCATTAATAAATGGCTAAATACTTTTGGTTTGGCAGAAAAAGTTGTTTTTCAGCCAATTATGAAAGACGTTTACACTTCTATTATTTTTTATAAAAATGGCATAGAACTCAATATTTCCGATTTAGGTTTTGGGATTACACAGCTTTTGCCTTTGCTATTGAAAATTGTCATGTGCGAAAATCAAATGTTGCTGCTCGAAGAACCCGAAACAAACCTACACCCTACTTTGCAATCTCGACTTGCTGAGTTGTTTGTAGATGCGTATAGAACCTTTAACATTCAATTCATTATAGAAACGCACAGCGAATATTTGATTCGCCGTTTGCAGGTTTTGACAGCAAAATACGAAGAAGCAAGACGAAAAGAGCAAGATACACAGGCTTTTATTTCGCCCGAAGAAAGCGTAATTTATTATTTTTATGAGCCTGACAAAGTGCCGAAAGGCAAAAAACAAGTAGAAAAAATTAATATTATGGTAGATGGTAGATTAGATAACGGTTTTGGTGATGGTTTTGTAGATGAAGCGACACAGCAAAAGTTTGAACTCATGCAGCTTACAACCTTAATAAATGAGCCACAAACGCCTTATCAAACCCACAAATCATGATATTACGCATCTATATTCAAAAATCTTTTTGGCAAAATTATGCTTATTTTGATACACAAAATAGGGAAAATAAGTATTGGCAAAATTTCAAACAATGGATATTTGATTTTTTATGCGAATATGAAGTATTTTTAGAGTGTGAGGAAACAGAAAAAAGAGATATTTTATTAGAAAATGAGTTTATTTCTGCTTTGTTTGATAAAAAAGCTCCACGAAGAACGCCTTGTGAGCCTAATCTTAGTGCAAAAATGCAGGAACTTTCTTTCTACCAAAATGAAAGCTATCCTTTCCGTTTCTTTTTCACCCACGAAAACATAGAAACCTGTACCAATTTGGCGCAAAGATTTGGTTTTATGTATTTCACATTGAGCGAATTAGCAAGGCAATGGGAAACTTTTTATTCGCTAAGACCTGATGCCAAAATGGTGGTAACAAAAAGTGCAAACCAACCTAACCGTTTTGAGAATTGGGCGAAATTGCGAGAATTTCAGCACCCTTTGAATAGTATTTTGATTTTTGACCACTATATTTTCCAAGATAAGACAGATAGGCAAGGGCAACTTATTAGAAGAAAGGAGGATAATTTAGTTCAATTATTGCGAAATATTATTGTTCCATCAGCACTTGAAATTCCTATTTCAATTATTATCTTTGCTGAAAAAGCTAAATTTCATCGTTGGAATCATTCTACAAATTCACTGCAAACAAGTAATACGATTCAACTCATTTATGATGATATTTTAACGGAATTAAATAGGTTGTTTCAAGGTAGAAATGTGAGATTCGATTTTTCAATAGTTGAATATGATGTTACTACACATCAAACTATATTTGAAAACCCAAATTATGACAAAATACATGATAGATACTTGATTACAAATTACTTTTGTATAGAATCCTTTGGCGGGTTCGGTTTATTTAAACCTTCATCAGAGGTATTACTAACCACCAAAATCACTTTTGATTTCCATTTTCATTCCCTCAACACAAATTATATTACTTTTGTATTGAAAAATATCAAATCTTACATTGATATTGCGGGAATTACGTATTATCCAAATATGCAGGAAATCCAACATCCATTTTTAAATCTGCGCTAATCTGCGGAAAATCAGTGCAAATCTGCGAGAAACAACTACACATCATGAACTTTGAATACTTCTTCGCCAAAAAAATAGCCTTCAAAAATCCACGAGCAGTATCTGCACTTGTGGTGCGGCTTGCCATTATCACAATTGCGCTTGCGGTTGCGGTCATGGAAATTTCCTTGTCTTTGGCACAGGGATTTCAAGATTCTATCAAACAAAAAGTGATAGGCTTTGTGTCCCATGTTCAAGTCGGACAATATGGCTTTCTTGACCATCTTACAGCCGAAGTTTCTCCTATACGGGACACACTGGGAATGAAGGCTTTAATCCAAAAACAGCCTGATGTAAAGAGCGTTTCACCTTATATTTTGAAATGGGCGATGATTGAGTCGAAAGGCAGCATTGAGGTCTGGATGTTGAAGGGAATAGATGCAAATTATGATTGGGATTTTTTCAAAAAAGCCTTGAAAGAAGGGAGACTACCCAATTTAGGTTCGGCGGGTTTTGAAAACCCGCCGAACCTTGACGAGTCTTTGGAAATCCTCATTTCTCGCAAACAAGCACAAAAATTAGACTTAAAAGTAGGCGAAAAAGCTACCCTTTTGTTTATTCAAAACCCTGTGAAACGCCGACCTGTGAAAGTAGTAGGCATTTATGATACAGGTTTGGAGGAATTTGATGCAATCACTTTGTTTTGCGACATTCGACTTTTGCAAAATGTGATGAAATGGCAGCCTTCTGAGATAATGGGCTATGAAGTAGATTTGATTTCGGGTGAAAATATTACTGAAACTGCTGCTAAAATCAATGCACTCTTAGGAGCTGATACACAAGCAGTTGGCGTGATGGACATGGAAGCCTATCGCCCTATTTTTGACTGGCTCAACCTGCAAAGTCAAACCGTTTGGGGCATTTTAATCTTGATGATTATTGTTGCAATTATTAATATGACTTCGGTTGTGTTGATTCTGATTATAGAAAGAACAAGAACGATTGGTATTTTGAGTGCTTTGGGCTTGGCAAGAGGCAGGATTCAAGGCTTATTTGTTTGGAATATTTTCTTTCTTATTGGTATAGGCATCTTGATTGGCAATGTGTTAGGTTTGGGATTATTGGCATTTCAATATCATTTTCAAGTGATGAAATTAGATGCGGAAAGCTACTTTTTGGATTATGTGCCAGTCGCTTGGGTTTGGGGGAAATTTATTGCCCTCAATATCGCTACGATTTTGATTTGTACGCTTTTTATGTATTTGCCGACCTTGATTATTGCAAAAATATCACCTGTGAAGGCAATCCGTTTTGATTAGTAAACATAAGAAAAAACAACTCACAACTGATTCAAAAACAAGACTTTAATGTCTTTTACATCTATTATATCTTTTGGTAAAAGTATGGTTTTTACTTCATTTGCAGGCAAATCAAAATAATTTTCGGGCAAATGTAAAGGTACATTTTCTTGGTATAAATACACATTTTTAAGCAATGTATTTGATGAAATATGCAATAACCTTGGATTTATCTTATCTAATTTCATCTTAATTTGAGGTTTCGCAAGCAAATGTAAGTCTTTACTTGGCACAAAATAGTGGAAATACTCTGTTATATTAGATTCTTCTTGGTCTTTGTAAAAAACTTTGGCATGAATATAAGTTGCCTTTTTATCTATATTTGCAGGAATGAGCCATTTTTTTGCATGGAATTTTTGACAAGTCGTTTTTTCCTCAAAAGAAAACAGCGTTTTGCCTGCAAAGTCTTGAATTTCAATCTGATAAGCTATGTTTTCGTCTGCTATTTTGTCTGAAATAATCGAAAGTTGAAAGCTATCTTTCACTTCGGAAATGATGGGAATAATCGGCGCAAAAGCCTCTTTTATCGCATAATGCGAAGCCTTCCAATTCCCATAATAATCTATACTTGACCACGAAATCCCTGACCAGCAGTCATTTAGCTGCCAATACAAAGTCCCCATGCAATAGGGCTTTGCCAAACGATGCGCATAAATCGCTGTTTTCATTGCCTCTGCTTGCAAAAGTTGTGTGAGGTAGGTATAATGAAACAGATTTTTTGTTTTCGGAAAATCTCTTCGCAAATAAACGCCCAAAGTTGTAAAACCTGTAGGGTGTTTTTGATGATTTTGTAAAGCTTTTGAACCCAATTTTCGGTCTTTTTCTTGCGTAAACCGCTGAATTGTCGTATAATCAGGCATAGCTTGCATTCCATATTCACTATTGAAACGCCCCACTTTTTCTTGATATTTGCGATAGTCCGCCAAGCCCCACCATACGCCCCAATAATGCACATCTCCCTCCGTATAAGCCTTTTCACGCCCCCAACCATTTACAGGCGAAGAGGGGTGATAGTAGCGAGCATTGTCGTATTTCGCTAAAACAGCAG
>JAAFHL010000146.1 GCA_013298365.1 Bacteroidota bacterium
GCACTTGGTAATATCAAACAAGATATATATGAAATTGCCAGAGATGTGCCAGGTTTTCGCATCATTGCCGTAGCAACTTCGCCCACAGATACTTCATTATTAGCATCTTACCAAAAAAAATGGGATGTTCCCATCGAAAAATGGGCGTTTACCACTGCAAGCAAAGCAGATGTGATAAAATTGGGACAAACCGCTTTTCAACTGCCTGAATTTATCGGACAAGACACCACTTCTTTTGGTTTTCCTTGTCAAAACATGGTTTTTGTAGATACAAAAGGCTTTGTACGAGGCTATTACGACAAATATACACAAAGCTATAAAAATTACTATCAAGCCACACAACTTGGGGTAAATGGCACACGCACTTTGGTAGAAGATTTTCGGGCTTTGCTGATGCAAGAACATAGCGACATGAAGTTGAAAGTTAAAAGTTGATAGTGGAAAGTTCAACTTCACATCTCAACAAACGCTCAACTCTCCACTTTTAACTCTCCACTTTCAACTCAAAATATGTATTCTCTTTCTCATTTTTCGCATAAACGTATTCCTACCCACGAAGTCAGTATTGGCGACTTGAAAATGGGCGGAAACAATCCTATTCGGATTCAGTCTATGACCACGACTGACACCATGGATACAGAAGCAACCATAAAGCAAACGCTCAAAATGGTGGAAGCAGGCTGCGAGCTTGTGCGTATCACTGCGCCAAGTATCAAAGAGGCTGAAAATCTGCGACTTATCAAAGATATTTTGTCGCAGAAAGGTTGTAAAACACCCTTGGTTGCTGATATTCACTTTACGCCAAATGCTGCGGAAGTTGCTGCACGTATTGTAGAGAAAGTGCGGGTAAATCCTGGTAATTATGCCGATAAGAAAAAATTTGAGACGATTGATTATACAGACGAAAGCTATCAAGCGGAGTTGCAACGTATTTATAAGAAGTTTGCCCCACTTGTGAAAATTTGCAAGGAAAATGCCACTTGTATGCGTATCGGCACAAATCATGGTTCGCTTTCTGATAGAATTTTGAGCCGTTATGGAGACTCGCCTTTGGGCATGGTGGAATCTGCTTGGGAGTTTATCAAAATTTGCGAAGACTTTGATTTTCATAATATTGTGGTTTCTATGAAAGCCTCAAATCCGCAAGTGATGGTGCAGGCATATCGTCTGTTGATGGAAAGAATGTTGAAACATACGCATATTTATCCTTTGCATTTGGGCGTAACAGAGGCGGGCGAAGGAGAAGATGGCAGGATAAAATCGGCTTTGGGTATTTCTACCCTTTTAATGGACGGAATCGGCGATACGGTTCGTGTTTCCCTTACAGAAGAGCCTGAATATGAGTCTCCTGTGGCGAAATTTTTGATAGATTACTATGAGAAGTTGAGAGTGGAGAGTGGAGAGTTGAAAGTGGAGGAATTGCCTTTTAATCCTTACGAATTTAATCGCAGAAAAACGAATCATATCGCCAATATTGGGCATATCGAAGTACCTCGTGTGGTGGGCGATATTCGGGCGGTTTGTACAAAAGCGGCTGATTTGAAGGAAATGGGCTATGATTACAATGCCTTGTTGGACAAATATAACTTTGCCGATATTGCAGCAGATTTTGTGTATTTGGGCAAAAATATTCCTACTTTTGAAATGCCAGGTGCTTTGAAATTGGTATATGATGCAGCTACTTGGGCTTTGTTGAGAGAAAATGACAGACAATTTCCGTATTTTTCGGAAATAAATGCCTTTTTAACTGCGGAAAAAATACATGAAAACCTCAATTTTGTGAGAATCACAAAGGCAGATATTCTTACGATTTTGGCAGAAAAAGAAAAAGTAAGTACCTGTGTTTTCATTGCAGACAGCGATGCTTATATTCCTACCTACGATTTTCGCCAAATTATCTATGCTTTGACAAATACAGATTTGCACAATCCGATTTTGGCAACTTCTCGCAAACACAAAGATTATTCTTTCTATGATGATTCACATTTCCCTGATTATGTGCAGATTACAGAAGAAGCAAAGATTCAATTATCGCTTTCTTCGGATTTAAGTACTTTGTTGGTAGATGGCTTGATAGATGGCGTTTGGATAGAAAATGCAGATAATTTGATGTTGCGTACCGTTTTTGGTTGCTTACAAATGTCCCGTTTACGTATTACAAAAACGGAATACATTTCCTGTCCTTCTTGCGGCAGAACTTTGTTTGATTTGATGGAAACAACTGCCCGTATTCGTTCCCGCACCGAGCATCTCAAAGGCGTAAAAATTGGTATTATGGGCTGTATTGTCAATGGACCCGGCGAAATGGCAGACGCAGATTATGGCTATGTGGGTGTTGGAACAGATAAAATAGCCTTATATAGAGGCAAAGAAGTGGTTATGAAAGCCGTAAAAACAGCAGAAGCTGTAGATAAATTGATAGATTTGATACGAGAAGATGGCAGATGGGTGGAGTTGCAAAACTAAACTTTTCTCAAATAAAACCAGCAGATTTTCGCCCTTTTAGCTGCGAAAATCTGCCTTTTCATTTGTATGCAATCGGCAATTAGAATATTTTTCCTAACAATCCTGTTGCACTGTCTTTCAAATCAGACAAAGTATCCATGGCTTCGTCTTTCAAATCGCCCAATTTGTCTGTGGCTAAATCGGTAAGACTGAACTCTTTGCCTTCTAATAAACCCCCTAATTGTGCTGCGATTCCATCAGGCAATTTGCCTTTCAATGCGCCCATTACGGTTTCCAAAGCACCTTTTGCTTGCTCTTCGGAGATGCCTGTTTTCTCCATGATTTGTTTTAAAACTTCCATTGTTGAAATATATTTAGAGATTAAAAAAATAAACTGTGTGAATTGTATCCTTTAAACGGAATACTCATTTTTTAAGTTCGGATTGATAGCATAATTTTTGTTTCAAACAATCCGCTAACTGCGCTAAGATGTGCTTTATGTGTCCGTTCATAGCGCAAAGATACAGTAAATTTCGCAATTTTTCATTGCTTTTTATATGATTTAAGCCTATTTCTGTTTGTGATTATTGGAAAAAAGGGAAAGTACTTCTCAAGCAGGTACTATACTACTTCGTTGATGTGATGCGTAGTAGCTCATAATTATTGGTGAAATACAAGGCTTAGAAATATCATGGTTAAAATGCTGCGGCACTATTTCCGAAAAGCCAGGTTTTTTATGCTTCATACCCTTTAAATTTTTGGATAGAAGCCTACAATTTGATAGCGACATAAAGAATAGGTAGAGACGATACCGATTTCTAATGTCGTTGCCAAAATTACACTAAAAACTACACAATATAATACGAAAAACAAATAGGTGTCTCCAATTTTGATGGAGACACCTATTCGTTTTCAATTATTTACAAAGAAAGTGGAGAATATCGGAGTCGAACCGATGACCTCTTGCATGCCATGCAAGCGCTCTAGCCAACTGAGCTAATCCCCCATCTATCTCACAAAGGTAAGATAATAAAAGCGATTTTGCAAAGGAAAAACGATTTTTAGTTAAAAAAATCTGTCAAGAAAATATTGCGCATATTAATTTCCGTTAGCATCGCATGTTTTCCTACATTTAGCTCCTCCCATTCAGGAATATATTTTTCAAAGTTTCGGATACGTGTGTTTGCACGATTGCCAGAAGCTACAGTCAAAATTTTAAGCAAGGTTTTGCAATGTTCGTATTTATTAGAAGTTTCATTGCGTAACTGACGTTGAATACTCATAATCGTTTGACTTGTAAGTTCGTCTTCTTGTGTCATAATGTAACCTATGGCAAGCAAAAATTTGGTTTCCAAATCCGAGTGAGGATATTTGCGGAAACTCAAAGTATTGCGCAATGAGTACAAAATCTTGTTTGATTTGTTGTAGTCGGCATTTAAAAATGCGGTTTCTGCCAAAAAGAAATGATATTGAATGTAAAAAGAAGGACGATACATATCAAGATTGATGTTTGAAAGATGCAAATCTACATCTTTCATCAAACCTGCTGTTGTATTATTTCGCACATGATGACGTATTTTTGCTGCCAAAAAGAGGGCTGTATTCGCATTTAGGTAAAAAACGGTAAGCAATTCTTCAACTTTAAAGTCCAAAATGTCGAAGTAAATACGCAATTTGTCTTGACTTGTTCTTTCAAAATGAATATAACGCAAAAAGTTGAAAACCATATGGATATGCTCATACGTTTTATCTTCCTTGTAAACATTGAGAATCTCCATTGCTTTTTCAAATATAACATCGGCTTTCTCCAACTCGCATCTTACCTCATCTTCCATATCCAAAAACAAAATGGTGTAAAGATGAATAATGGATTTGTAAATATACAAACGATGTGAATCATATAAATGGCAAAGATTGTCTATTTGCTCCACAACACGGGCAATCTGCGTCAAGTCTTCTTCTTTACGAGAGTGCCAATAACTATCAAACAATCGGAAAAAGCGTGTCAAAAGGTCGGTAGCCTTGTCCATTGCCACCGTATAAGCCATTTGTTTGTTATATTGTTTTTGATAAAAACTCAAATCTTCATCGTTAAAGCAATGAAGTTGCTGCATGAGTTTATATACAACGGTCAATCCGTAAGGAAAATCCAAGCGTACCAGCTCTCTTTCCAATTTATTGAGCGCACCAATCGTAATTTGACGACTATTATTATACGCCAATTCTTGTGCTTTTAGCACCCTACTAATCACGTCAAGATTTGGGTCGCCAAGACGATTGAGCAAAAACTCCTCGACTTTTTGATTGAGGCGAGATTTTAATACATAAAATGCCGCAGGCGTTATATCTACTTGACTCAAAAATTCTTTATCAGGGTTCTCGGGAAACTGACGAATAATTTTCAAAAAAAGCGCACTTTTATCTGCTTTGTTATTTGTGAAACCATCATGAAGTTCTTCAAATTCAGCAGAAGTAAGTTGTCTAACAATTTTATATAATTCCATACGATGATACAATAAAAAATTTGATGATGAGCTGCATGTTTAAATTATGCTTCGAATATTTGTCGTAAAATTACCATTTTTTTGTAATAAATACGACAGTATCAGAAAATATCTTACTGTTTTTTATTTCTGAATTTGTAAGATATATGTTAACAATTTATCTTTTGCAAAAAACGTGCCTTTTAAAGCTAAAAAAAGTCTTTTTTTTGATGTTTGAATTAATGTTATAACGAAAAAATAGGTAAATAAGATGCACACAAGGTTTGTTTATTATAATAGGTAATAAAAACAACAAAAAGCTGCTTTCTGTACTCAAAATGCGTGCAGCCATAAAAAACAAAGTCTTTTTAGCAAAAATATTGCTTTGAGGTATCAAAAAAACGCCTATATTTGTCGTAAAATAAATTGTATTTCTCATTTTACACATCATTTCTTTTGAAATTACCACTCTATATATCAAAACGTTATCTATTTGCGCCAAAATCTAACAACGCCATCAATATTATCACTGGGGTTTCTATTGTAGGGATTGCCGTAGGAACTGCCGCAATGATATTGGTTTTGTCTATTTTCAATGGTTTAACGGGCTTTATCGAAAGTCTTTTTGATGCGATTGATTCGGATTTGCGCATAGAAGCGACCTTAGGAAAAACGATTCCTGATAGCGATAGCGTGTTTCAACTTCTGCAAAAATATCCTAAAATTGCGGTGGTGAGTAAGACAATTGAGTTAAAAGTGGGCTTAGAATACTATGACAGACAGGCGCAAGCAGTGATAAAAGGGGTAGATGCTCAATTTACCCGTACAAATCCGATAGATTCTGTTGCATATTTGTACGAAGGGACTTATGATTTGCGTCCCATAAATGGCGTATATCGTGCGGTACTTGGCTCGCAAGTTGCTGAAACCCTGAATGCAAGTACGGCAGATGAGAGTTTTCCGATAAAGGTTTTTGTACCAACTGATGGACCTATTAAATTGGGAAATCCTATGCCTTCTTTCAAAACAGATGTCATTTTGCCCGTAGGTTATTTTAGCATTCAAAAAGAATATGACGAACAATATGTGCTTACGGATTTGACTTTTGCCAGGGGGTTGATGGGCAGTGCCGATAAATTGACAGCTTATGAAATTGGTTTGAAAAATAAATCTGATGCCGAGCGAGTCAAGGCAGATTTAAAAAAAATATTGGGCGAAAAGTATAAAATCTTAACCATCAAAGACAAACATGAAACGCTTTACAAGGTCATGCGCAACGAAAAAAGGGTGAGTGCCTTGATTTTAGTCTTGTTAGTTATTTTGGTAACGGTCAATATTGTGGGCAGTTTGTCTATGATTGTTTTGGAAAAAACAAGAGATATTGCCGTTTTGAAGTCTTATGGTGCAACCACGCAAACGATTCGCAGTATTTTTCTCTCCGAAGGTTTATGGGTAGGGGGAATAGGTGTGATTGCAGGTATGATATTTGGCTTAGGCATCGCCTATTTGCAAGTACATTGGGGCTTTATCAAATTGGGCGGAGGAGATAGTTTTCGCATCACAGCCTACCCCATACAAGTGCATTTTTGGGATTGTGCTTTTGTAGGAATCACTGTGTTAGGGCTTTCTATGCTTGCGTCTTTGTATCCTTCTTTCAAAGCAGCAAATATTACGATTGTAGAAGGTTTGAGGCAGTAAATTCTCTTTTTTTCTCCCAAAAACAAACAAAATAACTATCTTTGCAGATAATTTTTAATATCATGGCAAAAGAAAATTATACCTTAGCAAGTTTAAAAGAATTATATGGGCTAACTCGTTTGTCTTTTAGTAAAGATAAACAGCCCGAACTGAGAGAATGGCTCACTGCCGAAGGTACATTAACGGACAATGAAATAAAGCGTTTAGAATTTTTGAGAATTAACCTCGAAAAGCATGTTGATGGCTGGTTAGAAGAGTCTTTAAAAATGCGTTTTATTTCCCCTGTCCTAGAAATGGTGGACTATTTATATAAAGAAGATCCTTTTTATGCCTTTTTTGATGTAAATATTGTTGCCACGATTGAAAACCATACGTTATCAGCAAAACCTGATTTGCTCTTAGGCGTGGGAGTAGAAGATGAGTTGAGAATACCTTATTTTTGCCTACATGAATTTAAAAAGTCGGTGCCTGACAAAGACCCTCGTGCGCAATTATTGGTAGATATGTTGATTTCGCAAACCCTTAATCCCAAAAAACAAATTGTATATGGCTGTTATGTAATTGGCAAATTTTGGCAATTTGTGGTGCTTGAAGATAAAAATTACATGATTAGCAACTCTTTTGACGCAACAGATACCCAAGAATTACACAAAATTGTGTTTATTTTGCGCAAGTTTCACGACATCATTTTGACTTTATTATAACATAATATGATTCAGACAATTAAATTTGGTACAGACGGCTGGCGTGCCATTATCGCCAAAGAATATACTTTTGAGAACTTGGCGCGTGTAGTAGAAGCTACAGCGATTTGGCTCAAAACACTTTCAGATAACCCAAGTGTTATTTTGGGTTATGATTGTCGTTTCAATGGTAAATTGTTTGCCAAACATGCGGCAACGGTTTTTGCACATAATGGCGTGAAAGTATTTCTTTCCCACAATTTTTCCAGTACGCCAATGGTTTCTTTGGCAGCTTTTAAGCGTCAAACAACAGCAGGCATTATTATTACAGCTTCGCATAATCCGGCAGAATATTCGGGCTACAAAATCAAAGGCGGCTATGGCGGACCTGCTTATCCTTCTATGATTGACGCAGTTGAAGCAGCAATTCCTGACGAGCCACGTATTTATCCCGAAAATTTCGATGCCTTAATGGATAGCAAACAGGTGGAATATTATGATATAGAAGCCTTGTATATCAATCATTTAAAAGAATCTTTTGACCTAAAAGCGATTAGAGATTCAGGGCTCAAAATCGGCTATGATGCCATGTATGGCGCAGGGCAAAATGTGATTCGTAAAGTGTTACCTGATGCGATTTGTATTCATGCAAGTTTTAATCCTTCTTTCAAAGATACCGCCCCTGAGCCGATTGAAAAGAATTTAGGCATTTTTGAGGATTTGATTCGCCAAGAAAATATACAAGTGGGTTTGGCTACCGATGGTGATGCAGATAGAATTGGGCTATATGATGAAAATGCGAATTTCGTAGATTCTCACCATATTTTGTTGCTTTTGATTGATTATTTGGCAAAATACAAAGGCTTGACAGGCAAGGTAGTAACGACTTTTTCTTGTACCAAAAAAATCAGTCGTTTGTGCGCACACTACAATTTGCCGCACCAAATTACCAAAATTGGCTTCAAATATATCTGCGAAATCATGTTGAATGAAAATGTGATTGTTGGCGGCGAAGAATCAGGCGGTTTAGCCGTTGCAGGTCATATTCCAGAAAGAGATGGCATCTTTATTGGCTTGACAGTCATGGAATTGATGGCAAAAACAGGCAAAAAACTTACCGAATTGGTGCAAGACATTTATGACATTGTAGGCACTTTTGCCACAGGCAGAAATGACTTGCATTTGACCGAAGAAAAGAAACAAGCCGTAATTGCAGCCTGTAAAGCAGGTAAGTTCACCGAATTTGGCGACTACAAAGTAGAAGCTACAGAGGATTTAGATGGTTACAAATATCATTTTGCCAATGATGCTTGGATGATGGTGCGCCCTTCGGGTACAGAGCCTATTTTGCGGGTGTATGCTGAGGCAGCAGATAAAGCGCAAGTTGCTGATATTTTGAAGCAATGTGTGGCTGGGTTGATGACAAACTCATAGTTTTTTAATCATATAAAAAACAGAGAGTTATCCAACATAATTTGGGTAGCTCTCTGCTTTGTTGTGGATAGGCGTGGCGTAAACCCACCCGCAAAAATGCTTGCATTTTTGCTACCCTCCGAGTAGGGCATTTATGCAAAAGGCTTTTAGCCTTGCAATAAATGCCCTACTCGGAGGGCTGTTTTTGTCGAAGACAAA
The DNA here is from genome assembly GCA_013298365.1 of Bacteroidota bacterium. Taxonomy (GTDB): domain Bacteria; phylum Bacteroidota; class Bacteroidia; order J057; family J057; genus JAAFHL01. Next base: position 8,942 of record JAAFHL010000146.1, read on the forward strand.
AACGGGTGGATTTAATGGCTTAGGTAGCGTGTTAAATCCCTATTTATTGTAGGCAATAGAAAAATAACTAAACTACTGATTATCATTTATATAAACCCTTTTTACCCTCGGGCTAATGCTTGTAAGGATTTCATACGAAATGGTTTCGGCGGCTTGTGCAATTACCGAAACAGATTGATAAACCTCATTCATTTTGCCAAAAATCAAGACCTCATCGCCTGCTTTTGCTTCGGGAATGTCGCTTACATCTATCATCAACATGTCCATACATATCCGCCCAAACGTAGGGGCGGCTTTGCCATGTACATAAAAGGCGGCTTTGCCATTTCCCAAACGCCTAAAAATCCCATCTGCGTAGCCTATCGGCAAGGTCGCAATGCGTGAATCTTTTGTGGTAAATTGCGAACGTCCATAGCCCACACTTGTGCCTTGGGGATAGCTATGTATTTGAGAAATAAGGGTTTGTAATGTACCAATCTCTTGCAAATCGTGGCTGTCTGTTGTGGGATTAACGCCATATAAACCTATACCGAGCCTTACCATATCCATCGCAAATTCCGGAAAACGCAAAATCCCTGCGGAATTGAGGGCATGTCGTAAGGGGCTGATACCCAAAGTATTGTGTAATGTGGTGTAAATAGCTTGGAAACGAGTGATTTGATGCAAAGAAAAATCATCTGCTGTGTTATCATCTGCTGCGGCAAGATGTGTAAGCAGAGAAATAACCTGAATATCAGGATATTGTGTAAGGATTTCTATTAAATGGGGAATGTCATTTTCATTAAATCCCAAACGTCCCATGCCTGTGTCAAATTTGAGGTGAATGGGATAGGTCGAAAGTCCTGCCAGGCGAGCTGCACGAATGTATTTTTCCAATAAATCAAAATCATATATTTCGGGTTCAATTTCATATTTTGCCAAAGCCTCCAAACTTTGCGCATCAGGATTCATGACCATAATGGGCAAAGAAATGCCTTTTTCTCGCAACTCAATGCCTTCCGAAGAATAGGCAACTGCCAGATAATCAGCCCCTTCTTGTTGCAAAGCAGCAGCAATTTCCCATGTTCCACTCCCATACGAAAAGGCTTTTACCATGCACATAATTTTGGTTTGTATGGGGACAAGTTTGCGAAAATACCGTAAATTATGCAGCAAAGCATTGAGATTTACTTTGAAAACGGTGGCAGTAAGTTTATGGTGAAACAAAGGCAAAAGCGTTTCTAATTGAAATTGTCTTGCGCCTTTAAATAAAACAACATTTCCTATATAGGATTGATAATGAAAATGTTGGGCAAAATCTTTTGTGCTTAGAAAAGAAAAGGCATTATTACGAATCTTGGCAAAAACTTCGCCAATCGTGATGACATTTTCCTGCCCAAACATTTTTTCGGCTTGTGTAAGCAAGCTAATTTGAATGGCAATTTGCTCTTTGCCAAGATGCGACAAATCACTCAAAATCAATTTTTTGTGTGGCTGTGCTTTTGTATTTTGCAGCAATTGAAACGCATTGAAAATGGAATCTACATCTGAATTGTAACTGTCA